>NZ_JBFTND010000059.1:0-33993 GCF_056397305.1 Cupriavidus sp. 05N40 | reverse complement strand
CTTCCTCCACTTCGCCGCACAATGCGCACGCCGACGGCAGCATGATTCGCCACAATCGCCGGGCATGGCGGCGCAGCCTGCCTGCCGCGCCGGCGCCGCCGGCAGCCATCGCGGCAGGCGCGTATACTTGCGGTCCGGCCGCCGTGCCCGCTGGCGCGCACGCCGTATTCCGCCCGGGCGCCTGCGTCCGGCCGTGCTCCTCATCCTCCTGCTGCCCCGCTTGCCCGTGTCCCTGCATGACGCCGACTCCCCCGATGCCTATTTGCCGCCTGCGCGGCTGACCCGCCTGGCCTTCGACCGGCGCAGCGCCGGCTTCGGCCAGCTGGATTTCCTGCTGGGCGAGATCAGCCAGCGCATGCAGGAGCGCATGCAGATGATCCGGCTCTCGCCCGTGCGCGCGCTCGATATCGGCTGCGGCCATGGGCGCGGGCTGGCGGCGTTGCGCGCGCAGTATCCGGATGCGCAGATCGCCGGGCTGGATATCTCGGGCGCCATGTTGCGCGAGGCGGCCCAGCGCGACCCCCAGCGCCAGGCCGGCTGGCTGGGACGCATGCTGGGCAAGCGCCCGATCTTCGACCTGGTGCAGGGCGATCTTGCCACATTGCCATTCGCGCCCGCCAGCTTCGACCTGCTCTGGTCCAACCTTGCGCTGCACTGGCATCCAGAGCCGCATAGGGTATTTCCCGAGTGGCATCGTGTCGCACGCAACGACGGCCTGGTGCTGTTCTCGCTGTTCGGGCCCGATACGCTGGCCGAGCTGCGCGACGCCTTTGCGCATGTGGATAGCGGTACGCACTCGCTGCGTTTCGTCGACATGCACGATATCGGCGACATGCTGGTTCATAGCGGATGGTCCACGCCGGTGATGGACATGGAAACCATCACGGTTACCTACGAGTCGCCGCTTACCTTGCTGCGCGAAGTGCAGGCCTTTGGTGGCCTGCGCCTGCCCGCATCGCCAAGCCGGGGCTTGCGCGGACGGCGCTGGCTCGATGCGCTGCTGGCCGCGCTCGAGCGCCATCGCAACGCCGACGGGCTGATCCCGCTCACCTTCGAAATCGTCTACGGCCATGCGTGGAAACTGGCGCCGCGCGGCAAGCAGGACGTCGATGAACTGGGCCACGCGGTGGTGCCGATCGACAAGATCGGGCGCGCGCGGCCGCGTCGCTAGCGTGGCGCAATGGTCCTGCTGGCGTGTCCGCCTACTCCATCGCATGCACCGCACCGATGCACAGAAACGTGTCGCGCGCCAGCCCCGCCGTCAAGGGACGGCCTTGTTCGAGTAGGCGAAGCGCCCTATAATGCGCCAGTTTGTCGCAGTGGTTCCCCTGGCACATGTGCCCCGGAATCGCACTAAGTCAGTGCGGCCCAGGCGATCGTCCCAGGTGTGCATCCTATGCAGAGTGGTTGGCGATGCAAGACTTGGGTATCGCATTCCAGACGGCGCAAGACGGGTCCGGCGGTGGTTCCGGTGGATCCGGCGCGCCGGACAAAGACTGGCTGATGAAGCGGAACTGTTCGCTTTCTCCACGCCAGGTCGGCTGGTTCTACCTCTCAATCGTCTGTGTTTCGCTCGCCATCGCACTGTTCTTCGCGTGGCGAGGGTCGTGGCTCGTGCTGCCTTTTGCCGGGCTGGACCTGCTGGGGCTCGGTATCGCGTTGTTGGTCTACGCGCGGCATGCGGCTGACTACGAACGCGTCAGCCTGGCAGACGGCCTGCTGGTGGTCGAGGCCGTCAGCGCCGGGCAGGTGACGCGGCATGAATTCAACCCGCTCTGGGTGCGGGTCGAACTGGGTGAATCATTACGGGCGCTGGTGCAGTTGCGCTCGGGTAAGTGCGCTGTGCAGGTGGGGTGTTTTCTGGACCCGTACAAGCGGCGAAAGTTCGCGCAGGAGCTCGTTTCTGCCCTGCGCTGTCTCTGAACTGGGGCGGCGACGGTCAGGCGGGCTGACAGATTTGAATCTGTAAATTGGGTAGATAACAAATGAAAATGTGGAAGAAGGCATCCGCAGCGTGTCTAACGGGCGCGTCCCTGCTCGTTAGCCAGGCAGCTCTGGCAGTGGAAGACATGCCGGGCGGTCCAGCCGTGCGCCAGCTCAATCTGACCGAACCCGTTACCAAGATCGCCGAACAGATTCACTGGCTGAACTGGATGATGCTGATCATCTGCACGGTGATCTTCGTCGGCGTGTTCGGGGTGATGTTCTATTCCGTGTTCAAGCACCGCAAGTCCAAGGGTGCGAAGTCTGCCTCCTTCCATGAAAGCATCACCGTCGAGGTGATCTGGACCATCATCCCCTTCCTGATCGTCATCGGCATGGCCCTGCCCGCCACCAAGACGGTCGTGGCGATGAAGGACACCACCAATTCCGACATCACCATCAAGGCCACCGGCTACCAGTGGAAGTGGGGCTATGACTACCTGAAGGGCGAAGGCGAGGGCATTTCCTTCGTCTCCACGCTGACCACGCCGCGCGAGCAGATCAACAACGAGGCACCGAAGTCGAACACCTACCTGATGGAGGTGGACAACGAGMTGGTGGTGCCSGTCAACAAGAAGATCCGTRTCGTCACSACSGCCAACGAYGTGATCCACGCGTGGATGATYCCGGCKTTCGGCGTGAAGCAGGATGCGATCCCCGGCTTCGTGCGCGATGCCTGGTTCAAGGCCGAGAAGGTCGGCGTGTATCGCGGCCAGTGCGCCGAGCTGTGCGGCAAGGAACACGCGTTCATGCCGATCGTCGTGCGCGTGGTGTCCGACGCCGACTACGCCAAGTGGGTCGAGGGCAAGAAGAAGGAACTCGCCGCCAAGGCCGACGACCCCAACAAGACCTGGACGCTCGAGGAGCTCAAGGCGCGCGGCGAGAAGGTCTACACGGCCAACTGCGCGGTCTGCCACCAGCCGAACGGCAAGGGCGGCGGCGCGTTCCCGGCGCTGGACGGCTCCAAGGTCGTCAACGGCCCGAAGGCTGGCCAGATGCACATCCTGCTCGAAGGCAAGGGTGCCATGCCGGTCTGGAAGCATCTCTCCGATACCGAACTCGCTGCCGTCATGACCTATACCCGCAACAACTGGGGTAACAAGACTGGCGAAGTGATTCAACCGAGCGATTTCGTGAACGCCCGTGCGGGCAAGTTCCCGGAAGGCGGCGGCGCCGCCGGCGGCGATGCCGCTCCCAAGGCGGAAGACAAGCCCGCCGCCAAGCAGGCCAGCGTTGCGGGCGACCGCGCGGCAGGCTGATCAGGATTACAGGAGTTTTTCGCGATGAGTACTGCTACCCCGGACGCGCTTGCGCACCCGCACGATCATGCGCACGACCACGCGCACGATGAGCATCACGATCATCCGCACGGCTGGCGGCGCTGGCTGTTCGCCACCAACCACAAGGACATCGGCACGCTGTACCTGCTGTTCTCCTTCACCATGCTGCTGTCGGGCGGCGTGCTGGCGCTGCTGATCCGCCTCGAGCTGTTCGAGCCGGGCCTGCAGTTCTTCCGCCCCGAACTGTTCAACCAGTTCACCACCATGCACGGCCTGATCATGGTGTTCGGCGCGATCATGCCRGCCTTCGTGGGCTTCGCCAACTGGATGATTCCGCTGCAGATCGGCGCGTCCGACATGGCGTTCGCGCGCATGAACAACTTCAGCTTCTGGCTGATGCCGCCGGCGGCGCTGCTGCTGGTGCTGTCGTTCTTCGCGCCGGGCGGCGCCACCGCCGCCGGCTGGACCCTGTACGCGCCGCTGTCGGTGCAGATGGGCCCGGGCATGGACATGGCCATCTTCGCCATGCACATCATGGGCGCGTCGTCGATCATGGGCTCGATCAACATCATCGTGACGGTGCTCAACATGCGCGCGCCCGGCATGACGCTGATGAAGATGCCGATGTTCTGCTGGACCTGGCTGATCACCGCCTACCTGCTGATCGCCGTGATGCCCGTGCTGGCCGGCGCCATCACCATGGTGCTGACCGACCGCCACTTCGGCACGAGCTTCTTCTCGGCCGCGGGCGGCGGCGATCCGGTGATGTACCAGCATATCTTCTGGTTCTTCGGCCACCCCGAGGTCTACATCATGATCTTGCCGGCGTTCGGGATCGTCTCGCACGTCGTGCCGACCTTCGCCCGCAAGCGCCTGTTCGGCTACAGCTCGATGGTGTACGCCACCGCCTCGATCGCCATCCTGTCGTTCATCGTGTGGGCGCACCACATGTTCACGACCGGCATGCCGGTGACCGGCCAGCTGTTCTTCATGTACGCGACGATGCTGATTGCGGTGCCGACGGCCGTGAAGATCTTCAACTGGATCGCTACCATGTGGCGCGGCTCGATGACCTTCGAGACCCCGATGCTGTTCGCGATCGGCTTCATCTTCGTGTTCACCATCGGTGGCTTCACCGGCCTGATGCCGGCCGTGGCCCCGATCGACATCCAGTTGCAGGACACCTACTTCATCGTGGCCCACTTCCACTACGTGCTGGTGGCGGGCTCGCTGTTCGCGATGTTCTCGGGCTTCTACTACTGGGGTCCGAAGTGGAGCGGTTTCATGTACAACGAAACCCGCGGGCAGATCCACTTCTGGGGTTCGATGATCTTCTTCAACGTGACCTTCTTCCCGATGCACTTCCTGGGCCTGGCCGGCATGCCGCGTCGCTATGCCGACTACCCGACCCAGTTCGCGGATTTCAACGCGATCGCATCGATCGGTGCGCTGGGCTTCGGGCTGATGCAGGTGTATTTCTTCTTCTTCGTCGTGCTGCCGTCGTATCGCGGTGGCCAGAAGGCAGCGGACAAGCCCTGGGATGGCGCCGAAGGCCTGGAGTGGACCGTGCCGTCGCCGGCCCCGTTCCACACCTTTGAAGTGCCGCCGCACGTCAGGTAAGACGCAACCGGGCAAGGAAGGATGGGCATGCCCGTCCTTCCGCGTCCAGCAAGCAGGGTGTCATGCAGGATCCAAACAAAAGTCCATCGCAGCCAGACCGCAAGGCCGCCAACCGCCGTCTCGGTCTGATCCTCTTTTCGATCGTGATGGTTTTCTTTTTGGGTTTCTTCGCCAAGATGATTCTTCTGGGCTGAAGCTGCAGGGTATTGGAATGAGCACGAACCAGCAGTCACAAGACACCACCGACAGGCGCTTCAACCGCGGCATGATGCTGCGGCTGCTGGTGGTGGTGGCGCTGATGTTCTCGTTCGGCTATGCGCTGGTGCCGCTGTACAAGAAGATCTGCGAGATCACCGGCCTCAATGTGGTGACCACGCGCGATCTGTATGGCGGCCAGGTCAAGAACACGCAGGTGGACAAGAGCCGCACCATCACGGTCGAGTTCGATTCCAACGCGCGCGGCCCCTTCGCATTCCGGCCGGTGAAGAACACCATGGAAGTGCATCCGGGCGAGATGGCCACCATCGTCTACGAGGTGGCGAACGGGCAGTCGCGCGACATCTCGGCGCAGGCGATCCCGAGCTACCTGCCCAAGCTGGCCACGCAGTATTTCAAGAAGATCGAGTGCTTCTGCTTCAAGCAGCAGACGCTCAAGGCAAAGGAAGCACGCGAGATGCCGGTGGTGTTCGTGATCGATCCGGACCTGCCGAAAGACGTGAAGAACATTACGCTGTCCTATACCTTCTTCGAGATCGGTTCGCCGGTGGCGCAGGTGCCGCAGGGCGATCTGGAGACCCCGGCCGGGGCAGGCAAGGGCATTTGAGCAGCGGCCGGCATCGCCGGCCGAGGTCGAGGCAGTAGTGGGAGTAGCCGTGGAAGAGATGAAGGACGCGGTCAAGCGCAAGCTGTCCTTTGCGCAGACCCTGCGCGCGGTGTTCTGGTCGTTCATCGGCCTGCGCAAGGGCAGCGAGCATGAGCGCGACATGGCACAGCTCAATCCGGTCCATGTGATCATCGCCGGCCTGATCGGGGTAGCCATCCTGATCGCGGTGCTGATTACCGTCGTGCGCGTCGTGGTAGGGTGAGGCCGCGCAGTCCGGGTACGGCGCAGGGCAGGTAACAGGTAACAGGTACAAGCAGGCAAAAGCATGCCGCCGGCCAGCAGTCGGGGCCGGATGTGCGGATAACGATTACTGAATCAAGACTCTGAGCTGGAGAAAAAAGAATGAGTGCGAATCGCGCCAACGCTCCGTACTACTTCGTACCGGGCCCATCGCGCCATCCGATCACGGCAAGCTTCGGCCTGCTGCTGACGGCCGGCGGGGCTGCCGGCTGGGTAAACGGGCAACCCTGGGGACCGTACGTCTGCGGCCTCGGCCTGCTGTGGTTCCTGTTCGTGCTCAAGAGCTGGTTCGCCGAAGCCATCAGCGAATCCGAGACCGGCAAGTACGGCAAGAACATCGACCTGTCGTTCCGCTGGTCGATGGGCTGGTTCATCTTTTCCGAAGTGATGTTCTTCGCGGCGTTCTTCGGTGCGCTGTTCTATGCCCGGAACATCGCCATGCCATGGCTGGGCGACCTGAACAACAAGATCCTGTGGCCCGACTTCGCCGCGGTGTGGCCCAATGCCGGCCCGGCCGGCGTGGTGGAACGCTTCCAGACCATGGGCCCGTGGCCGATCCCCACGATCAACACGGCACTGCTGCTGATGTCCGGCGTGACGCTGACCTGGGCGCACCACGCGCTGCTGGCCAACAAGCGCAGCCAGCTGATCCAGGGCCTGGTGCTGACCATCCTGCTGGGCGCGGTCTTCATGTGCTTCCAGGTGTTTGAGTACCACCATGCGTACTCGGAGCTGAATCTCAAGCTGACCTCGGGCATCTACGGCTCCACCTTCTTCCTGCTGACCGGCTTCCACGGCTTCCACGTGACCATGGGCGCGATCATGCTGACGGTGGTGCTGGTGCGCGTGCTGAAGGGGCACTTCACCCCCGACCATCACTTCGCCTTCGAAGGCGCCGCCTGGTACTGGCACTTCGTCGACGTGGTGTGGCTGTTCCTCTACATCGTGGTGTACTGGCTGTAAGACACCCGGCTGCGGTGCCCGCCGGCCCGGCCGGCGGCATCGCGGGGAGGCACCCTCCCCGTGCAGAACAACAAAAAACAAGCGCCGCAGGAGTCTAGCCAGCCTGCGGCGCTTGTTTTTTTGGTCTGGTCACCGGTTCGCTTGCCGGAGTCCACGGCTTCACGGCCCCATGCGGATGCCCGTGCTCTGAATCCAGCCCATCCAGTGCGAGAACAGGATGAAGAGGAACAGCGCCACGGAAAAGCCGACCCGGAACATCAGCGAGCGCATCATGTTCGGCGTCCTGCCGCGGTCGCGCATCATGAAGAACAGGGCCGAGGCCAGGCTGCCGATGATGAGGATGAACGCGATGATGATGACAATGCGCATGGAAAGCCCGCGCGCGCGGGATCGGCTGGAGAGGAGCTGCCATTATCGCACCGGCGCGCCGTTCCCGGCACACGGGAGCCGCCGGTGAAGCCGTGGCGCGCCCTGAGTCCGGTCCCGGCCATTGCCGCGCTGGTGGTGATCGCCGTCACCTGCGCGCTGGGCAACTGGCAGCTCAACCGCGCCCATGAGAAACTCGCGCGTGCCGCGCGCCAGCAGGCGCTGGCTGCCGAGCCGCCGCTACAAGTCGGGCAGGCGCTGATCGCGGGCCCGGTGGCCGAGCGGCGTGTGCATGTGCGCGGCCGCTTCGACGCGGCGCACACCGTCTTGCTGGACAACCGGCCGCACGGAAACGGCACCGACAGCCGCGCCGGCTTCATGGTCCTGACGCCGCTGCGCGTGGTGGACGGCGATCCTGCCGCACCGGCGCTCCTGGTCTTGCGAGGCTGGCTGCCGCGCGATGCGCAGGAACGCACGCGTATCGCGCCGTTCCCCACGCCCGAGGCCGAGGTGGAGCTGGACGGTACCGCGCTGGAAACGGTGCCCAGGGTGTTCAGCCTGGGCCGGGACGCGGGCTCGGAAGCCGGGCAGAAGATCCGCCAGAATGTGGATATTGCGGCGTTTGCCAGGGAACTGGGCGTACCCCTGCAGCCCTTCGTGCTGGAGCAGCGTAGCGAAAGCGGCGATGGCCTGGCGCGCGACTGGGCCCCGGCCGATACGGGCGCCGACCGGCATTACGGCTATGCCTTCCAGTGGTTCGGGCTGGCCGCCCTGACGCTGGTGCTGCTGGTGGCGCTGAGCTGGCGGCGCGCGGCGCGCATGGCGGCCTAGATGGCCCGGGCAAGCCGGGCGGTGGCATGCCGGCGAACCACGGCCGGGCGCGGCGGTCAGACGAGCGCAGCCGGCTCCGATGAAAGACGACGAGACAGAGAGACAGACGAAACGTGATGCAACAACAAGATCCCGCGCCGGCGCAGGCCGCGCGCGCTGCTCCGCAAGACCCGCGCATCGATGCGCGCACCCGCCGCGGCCGCATCCAGATGCTGCTGCTGCTGCTGGTGTGCGCGTCGCCGGTGATCGCTTCCTACCTGACCTACTACGTGTTCAGGCCGGCTGGCGGGACCACCAACTACGGCGCACTCATCGAGCCGCAGCGCCCGATGCCCGCGCTGCAGGTCGCCAACGAGCGCGCCGAGTCCGTGCCGCTGGATAGCTTCAAAGGCAAATGGCTGCTGATCAGTGCCGACGGCGCCGCATGTGATGAAGCCTGCGCGCGCAAGCTGTTCACCATCCGCCAGTTGCGCGCGGGCCAGGGCCAGGATCGCGAGCGCATCGTCCCGGTGTGGCTGGTCAGCGACGACGGCCCCATCGATGCACGCCTTTCCTCGGCCTACAACGAGCCGTATGCCGGCGTGCGCTTCTTGCGTGCCCCTCGCGACACGCTGCAGAAATGGCTGCCGCCCGAGCCTGGTGCGCGCATCGAGGACACGCTCTATCTCGTCGACCCGCTCGGCAACCTGATGATGCGTTTCCCGCGGGATCCGGATCCCAAGAAGATGGCTTCCGACCTCAAGAAACTGCTCAAGTACTCCCGCATCGGGTGATCCCGGCGGATGCCGGCTGATGGCCGACGCCAGAACGGCCCAAGATTAACGACCAACGCGCATGCTGCTCCAACTTGCCATCATCGGCGTCCTGATCGCGCTGTTCCCGCTCAGCTACGTGCTGGTCAAGGGAGACCGCAACAAGTACCGCAAGCTGGTGTGGATCACCGCTTTCCTGACGCTGGACCTGATCATGTTCGGCAGCTTCACGCGGCTGACCGATTCCGGCCTGGGCTGCCCGGACTGGCCTGGCTGCTACGGCCACTCCAACCCGCACGCGGCGAGCGAGCCGATCCGCGCGGCCGAGACGGCGATGCCGAGCGGCCCGGTCTCCGTCACCAAGGCCTGGATCGAGATGATCCACCGCTACTTCGCCATGGCCGTGGGGGTGCTGATCATCACGCTGATGGTGCTGGCGTGGGTCAAGCGGCGCGAACTCAGGCAGTCGCCATGGTTCGCCACCGGCGTGCTGTTGCTGGTTTGCGTGCAAGGCGCGTTCGGCGCTTTTACGGTCACGCTCAAACTGCAGCCCATCATCGTCGTCACGCACCTGATGCTCGGCATGAGCCTGCTGGCGGCGCTGATCTGGCTGGGTTCGCGCAACGACCCGCCATTGGGCGTGGCGCGGGATGCCGGCGCGCTGCGCTGGCCGGCAAGGCTCGCGCTGGCCTTGCTGGTGCTGCAGATCTTCCTGGGCGGCTGGGTGAGCACCAATTACGCGGTGCTGGCCTGCACGGACTTCCCGCTATGCAACGGCCAGCTGGTGCCGGAGATGGACTTCCGCCACGGCTTCACGCTCTGGCGCCAACTCGGCATGACCGCCGACGGCGACTACATCCCGCACTCGGCGCTGGTGGCGATCCACTGGGTGCATCGCGGCTTTGCCTTCGTGGTGCTGGCCTACCTGGCCTGGTTCGGCCTGCGGGCGCGCCGCCTGGGCGGGCTGTCGCGCGGCGCGGGGTGGCTGCTGGCCGTGCTGGCGCTGCAACTGGCCACTGGTCTTTCCAACATCGTCTTCGACTGGCCGCTGGTGGCCGCGGTGGCCCACAACGGCGGCGCGGCGGCGCTTCTGATGCTATTGGTTCGCCTCAACTACAATATAGGGCTCGCGGCCCGCTCCGCTGACATTGCTACTGACGTGCCGGCTGCCGTGCGCGCCACATGAAAGAGAAGAACTCCCCCGTGGTTACTGCTACCCACCCCCATCCTGGCGGACGACTCCGCCACCTGGCCCGGCAATACGCCGCGTTGACCAAGCCACGCGTCACGCAGC
Organism: Cupriavidus sp. 05N40; assembly: GCF_056397305.1. Classification (NCBI taxonomy): domain Bacteria; kingdom Pseudomonadati; phylum Pseudomonadota; class Betaproteobacteria; order Burkholderiales; family Burkholderiaceae; genus Cupriavidus; species Cupriavidus sp. 05N40. Next base: position 23,781 of record NZ_JBFTND010000059.1, on the reverse strand, counting down.
TGGCTGTCTTCTGCGCCATCATCGGCATGTTCCTGGCCACGCCGGGCATGGTGCCGTGGTCGGTGCTGATCGGCGGCGCGGCCGGGATCTGGTTGCTGGCGGGTGCCGCTTTCGCCATTAACTGCCTGGTCGAGCAGAAAGTGGATGCGCTGATGCGCCGCACCGCGTGGCGGCCGTCGGCGACCGGCGAGATCACCACGATGCAGACCCTGGTGTTCTCGGCCGTGCTGGGCGGGGCAGGGATGTGGGTACTCCATGTCTTCACCAACGACCTGACCATGTGGCTGACGGTGGCGACCTTCGTCGGCTATGCCGTGGTGTACACCATCCTGCTCAAGCCGGCCACGCCGCAGAACATCGTGATCGGCGGGCTGTCCGGCGCGATGCCGCCGGCGCTGGGCTGGGCGGCCGTGGCGGGCAACGTGCCCGCCGAAGCCTGGTTCCTGGTGCTGATCATCTTCACCTGGACCCCGCCGCATTTCTGGGCCCTGGCGCTGTACCGCCGCGCCGACTACGCCAAGTCCGGCCTGCCGATGCTGCCGATCACCCATGGCGAGCGCTTCACCCTGCTGCATATCCTGCTGTACACGCTGATCATGATCGCGGCGACGCTGCTGCCCTTCGTGTACGGCATGAGCGGGTACATCTACCTGGCGGCAGCGCTGGTCCTGGGCGGCGGTTTCCTGGCCTATGCCTGGAAGTTGTTCTGCAACTATTCCGATGCGCTGGCCCAGCGCACGTTCCGCTTCTCGATCCTCTACCTGTCGCTGTTGTTCGCGGCGCTGCTGATCGATCACTATTTCAAGTTCCTGCCGCAGTCCTGAGCGATGCCGGGAGCACCCGCGCGGTTGCGGCATCTTGTCGCGGCCCCGGCGCGGGGCGGTGCCGATCGGCGATACTGCATCTATCTGCCAATGTGACCAGGCCGCCGTCCGCCTCCATCCGGCTTTCCGGGGCGCCCGGGCCGGCCTGTCCGCCAATCAAGCCGCCAATCAAGCGAATCGCATGCCAAGCCGTCTCTTTCCGGGTTCTTCGTCCAGCTTTGCGCTGTTCCGCCGCTTCTGCCTGCTGGCGCTGTGCTCGCTGCTGCTTGCCGCCTGCGGCCAGCAGCGCGCCTCGTTCAAGAATGTCGACATCAGCGGCGGCAGCGAATTCGGCAAGGATTTCGTCCTCACCGACCACAACGGCAAAGTGCGCTCGATTGCCGACTTCAAGGGCAAGGCCGTGGTGATGTTCTTCGGCTATACGCACTGCCCCGATGTCTGTCCCACCACCATGGCCGAGCTGAAGGCGGTGATGGAGCAACTGGGCCCGGATGYCGACCGCGTGCAGGTGCTGTTCGTCACGGTCGATCCCGAGCGCGATACGCAGGCGCTGCTGGCGCAATACGTGCCCGCCTTCGATCCGCGCTTCCTGGGCATGCGCCCGGCCGACGACGCGGCGCTGCAGAAGGTGGCCAAGGATTTCAAGGTGTTCTACGCCAAGGTGCCGGGTACCTCGCCAAACAACTACACGATGGACCACTCTGCCGGCAGCTATGTATTCGATCCGAGTGGCCGGTTGCGTCTGTTCATCCGCCACGGCCAGGGCCCCGAACCGATCGCGCACGACCTGAAGCAGCTGCTTTCCTGAAGCGGCTCCGCCCGCCAGGGGCGGGATCTCCGGACAAAAAAACAGGGCCGGTCGCGAGACCGGCCCTGTTCCATTCTGGCGCGCGGCTTTCGTTCCGCCGCGCTCCCGCGCAACTATCAGGCAAAGGCCTGCAGCGCACCCTTCATCTTCTTCATCGCCGCGGTTTCGATCTGGCGGATGCGCTCGGCGGAGACACCGAACTCGTCAGCCAGCTCGTGCAGCGTTGAGCCGCCGGAGCCGTCGTCGTTGACGTGCAGCCAGCGCGCCTCGATGATGCGGCGGCTGCGGTCGTCCAGCTTGGTCAGCGCTTCTTCCAGGCCTTGCACCTGCATGCGGTCGTGGCGCTGGGCCTCGATCACGCGGGTCGGCTCGTTGTGGTTGTCAGCCAGGTAGGCGATCGGCGCGAACTCCTCCTCGCCGTCGTCGATCTGGCCTTCCAGCGCCAGGTCGCCGCCCGACAGGCGGGTTTCCATCTCCATCACTTCTTCCGGCTTGACGTTCAGCTCGCGCGCGACCGCGTCGACCTGCTCCGGCGTGAAGGTATGGGCACCCTGCTTGTGGCTGCGCAGGTTGAAGAACAGCTTGCGCTGGGCCTTGGTGGTCGCCACCTTGACCATGCGCCAGTTCTTCAGCACATATTCGTGGATCTCGGCCTTGATCCAGTGCATGGCGTACGACACCAGCCGCACGCCCTGGTCCGGGTCGAAGCGCTTCACGGCCTTCATCAGGCCGATATTGCCTTCCTGGATCAGGTCCGCGTGGGGCAGGCCATAGCCGAGGTACTGGCGGGCGATGGACACCACCAGGCGCAAGTGCGACAGCACCATGCGGCGAGCCGCATCGACGGAGTCATGCTCGCGCAGATCGCGTGCAAGCCGCTGCTCTTCCTCGGGGGTGAGCATGGGGATACGATGGACAGCCTGGATATAGCTGTCCAGGTTTCCCAGGTTTCCGGGAAACGTCAGCGCAAATGCCCCGGCGCCCTGAGGCGCCGTAGGCAGGCGGCTGCTGGTTTGGGTTTGGTCGGCAGATAGGACCGCGTTCACTCGATTGCTCCTTTCGCATCCGGCGGGTGGGTTGCCCGCGGCGCTCGCCCTGAAGGGTCCGCGCACTGCATTGCAACACATATTAGCACTCAAGCCGGGAGACTGCTAAGTTGGAGTCCTTATAGGGTTGATAGTTCCAGGTAATTGGCTTCTGTTTTCAAATAGCCTTTTTTCTGGCTTTCTTCCTGCTATGTGGAGCGACCACTATCCGGCAGCCCCCGCAACGCCATCGGACATTGATCAGAGGGGCGCCGCCGGTCCCGGTTCTGTCGCGCAATGAGATGCTGTGTTTCACCAGCGGCTACACTCTTTTCATTCATGCGGCCGTCAGCATCGGCCTAACCGGGGAAAATGCATGTCTGCTATCGAACACTTGCTCAAACCGCACGTACGTGACCTGGGCGACGGTTTTACCGTCAGCCGGGTGCTGCCGGCCGCGGCGGCCCAGACCGTGGGCCCGTTCATCTTCTTCGACCATATGGGGCCGACGGTGCTTCCGGCCGGGCAGGGGATGGATGTGCGCCCGCATCCGCATATCGGGCTGGCGACCGTCACCTACCTGTTCGAAGGGGAAATCCTTCACCACGACAGCCTGGGCAGCAAGCAGGTCATCAAGCCGGGCGACGTGAACTGGATGACGGCCGGCCGCGGCATCGCGCACTCGGAGCGCTCACCGCAGGCAGCCCGCGAGGCCGGTCCGCGCCTGCACGGCATCCAGACCTGGGTGGCGCTGCCCAAGGAGCACGAGACCGTGGAGCCTTCCTTCTTTCACCATCCTGCCGCGACCCTGCCCAAGCTCGAGCGGCCCGGGGTGCGGATGACGGTGATCGCGGGCGATGCGTTTGGGGCCGAGGCGCCCGTGAAGGTCTTCAGCCGCACGCTGTACGTGGCGATCGATCTGGAGCAGGGCGCAAGCCTCGAGATTCCGCCGGAGCATGCGCAACGCGGCATCTACCCGGTAGACGGCGTGGTCGCGCTGGATGGGGAAGTGTTGCCTGAGCGCCACATGGCGCTGCTGGTGCCGGACCAGACGGTCACGCTGACGGCCGAGGCGCCGTCGCGCGTGATGCTRCTCGGCGGCGACCCCACCGACGGGCACCGCTTTATCTTCTGGAATTTCGTTTCCAGCAGCAAAGATGCCATCGAAGCCGCATCCCAGCGATGGGAGGACGACCAGTTCCCGCGCGTGCCCGGCGAGGACGACCGCATCCCGCTGCCACAGCGCAAGCGCTGACGACGCTGACGACGCGGGCGCCGCCAGCCTCGCCTGCCGCCCCGTTCCCCGTTCAGACCGGGCTGGCCCAGGCCACGCGCGTGCCCTGCTGCAGGCAGCTGCGGATGGCCTCGACCTGCGTGGCGATCGGGGCCGGGACCGGCGCCTTGCCATCCAGCACGGAGCGGATCCAGGCCGCAGTCTGCGCGACGTCGTTGCCGGGTGGCAGTTCCGGCACCTCGCTGATCGAGCCCGCGGTGGGGTCGACCAGTGTGCGCTGGTGCCCGTCGTGCAGCCAGTCGATGCGGCCGCCGCGCCGCGCGTCGGCGACCACCTCGCCCTCGGTGCCGCGCGCCAGCAGCACATTGGCAGGCTCGCGCGAGAAGTAATCGGTCAGGGTCTCGCGGTACTCCGGATGCGTGTAGCTGTACAGGCGCAGGGCCTCGGCCGGCGTATGCGCGCCCACCGGCTGCAGCATCTTGACCACCGTGTGCGAGGAGTTGCGCAGGCCGATCTGCATGCGCCGGTCGAGCATGCGGGCCAGCGCCGGCGACAGCACATCGATCGGCAGCACGGCCAGCGGCCCGGGCTGCCCGGCCTTGGCGCAAAGCAGGGTTTCAGCCTCGGCCACCGTGGCGCAGGGCGCAATGCCCAACGCTTCGAACAGCGCGATGCTGGTCACGCGCCCGTTGAACTCCCGGGTGCCGTGGACCAGCACGGGATGGCCTTCGCGCGCCAGTAACATGGCCAGCAAAGGGATCAGGTTGGGTTGCTTGCGCGCGCCGTTGTAGCTGGGGATGGATACCACCACGCGCTCGGGCGGCGCGGCCAGCGGCAGGCAATGCGCGTGCGCGGCGTCCAGCATGCCGGCCAGTTCGTGCGGTGCCTCGCCCTTGATGCGATAGGCCATCAGCACCGCGCCCAGTTCGATATCGGCCACGCGACCGGCCAGCATGGCGTCAAACAGCGCCTGCGCGTCTTCGCGCGGCAGCGCGCGGGCGCCATTGACGCCCCGGCCGATCTCCTTGATGTACTTCGCCGCGGCGAAGGCGGCGGCGGGCTGGGGCGTGGAGGACGTATCGGTCATGGCGGGATGGGACAGTGTTGTTTGAGGTTCATGATAGCGGAGCGGGCCGGCCCTGCCCATGGCGGCGGCCGGCCCCGGTCAGTCACCTCGCCGTTCCGCGCCGGTCAGGCCGCTTCCTTCAGCGCAGGATTGCGCTGCTTGCGGTACAGGAAGTCCAGCACCGCGGTGCGGCAGGCGTGGTAAGTCTTGTCGTCGGCCAGCGCCATGCGTTCGCGCGGACGCGGCAGGTCCACCGGCAGCACTTCGCCGATGGTCGCGGCGGGCCCGTTGGTCATCATGACGATGCGGTCGGCCAGCAGCACGGCTTCGTCCACGTCGTGGGTCACCATCACCACCGTGCTGCGGGTCTTGGCGACGATCTTGATCAGCTCGTCCTGCAGGTGGGCCCGGGTCAGCGCATCCAGCGCGCCGAACGGCTCGTCCATCAGCAGCACCTTGGGCTCCATCGCCAGCGCGCGCGCGATACCCACGCGCTGCTTCATGCCGCCCGAGATTTCCTGCGGGTACTTGCTCTCGGCATGGGTCAGGCCAACCATGGCCAGCGTGTCATGCGTGCGGGCCTTGAGYTGCGCGCGGCTCTCGCTGCCGCCGAACACGCGTTCTACGCCGAGGTAGACGTTGTCGAAGCAGGTCAGCCACGGCAGCAGCGAGTGGTTCTGGAACACCACCGCACGGTCCGGGCCCGGACCGGCGATCTCGCGTTCGGCGCAGATCAGCGCGCCGCTGCTGGGGCGGTCGAGGCCGGCCAGCAGGTTCAGCAGCGTCGATTTGCCGCAGCCCGAGTGGCCGATCAGCGTGACGAACTCGCCGCGGGCGATGGTCAGGTTGACATCGCGCAGGGCGACGAACGGTCCCTTCTTGGTCTTGAAGGTCTGGCCCACGTTTTCGATACGGACGAACTTTTCCATGACGATCTCCCGGATGCCTTAGTTGCCGTAGCTGAATTTCCTGGCCAGGCTCAGCAGCGCGTATTCCAGCAGCAGCCCCACCACGCCGATGATGAAGATGGCGATCACGATGTGCTCGACCTTCAGGTTGTTCCACTCGTCCCACAGCCAGAAGCCGATGCCGGTGCCGCCCGTGAGCATCTCCGCGGCCACGATCACCAGCCAGGCGGTGCCGATGGACAGCCGCACGCCGGTCAGCATATAGGGCAGCACCGCCGGCAGCAGCACCCGCGTGAACACCTTCCACTCGGACAGGTCGAGCACGCGCGCCACGTTCAGGTAGTCCTGCGGCACGCGCGTCACGCCCACCGCGGTGTTGATCACCATCGGCCAGATCGAGCAGATGAAGATGGCCCAGATCGCCGCCGGGTTGGCGGCCTTGAACAGCAGCAGCCCGATCGGCAGCCACGCCAGCGGCGAGACCGGCCGCAGCAGGCTGATGATCGGCGCCATCATGGCGTTGAGAAAGGCAAAGCGGCCCAGCGCGAAGCCAGCCGGAATGCCGATCAGCGCGGCCAGCCCGAAGCCCGCCGCGACGCGCGCCAGCGACGCCAGCACATTCCAGCCGATGCCCTGGTCGTTGGGGCCGTTGCGGTAGAACGGGTCGGAAAACAGCGGCACGGCGGCGTGCCAGGTGGCGGCCGGGGTGGGCAGCGCAGGGCTCATCGTGGCCACGCCGTGCCAGAACAACAGGAACAGCGCAAAGCCGGCGACGGGCGGCATCGCCTTGAGCACGACGGCGCTGACGGCCTCGCGCCGCGCGGCGCGGCGCGCATCGGCCTGAGCCTCGAGCGCGCGGCGTTCGGCGCGCTCGTGCGCTTGCTGGTCGCCGAGCACGGCGAGTCCGGCGGTGCCGCCGGCGTCGGTGGAGGAGACTTGGTTGCCGGCATGTTCGGCCGGTCGAGCTAGTGCATTCACATCAGGCTCCTTCAGGCGCCGGCGCGTCGCCACGCCGGCATTCGGGCTGCAATCGAACCGGCTCAGGCTTTGATCTTGAATCCGTCGGCGTACGCCTTGGGGTCCTTGGTGGCATCCCATGTCACGCCGTCGATCAGGCGCGCCGTGCGGAAATCGCTCTTGGGCACCGGCACCTGCGCGGCTTCGGCCGCCTGCTTGTAGACATCGATGCGGTTGACCTTCTTCGCCACCGCCAGGTAGTCGGGGTGGTCCTTGAGCAGGCCCCAGCGCTTGTGCTGCGTGAGGAACCACATGCCGTCGGAGAGGAAGGGAAAGTTGGCGCTGCCGTCCTGGTAGAACTTCATCGAGTCCGGGTCGTCCCAGGTCTTGCCCAGGCCGTTGCTGTAGCGGCCAAGCATGCGGTCCAGGATGATGTCCATGTCGGTGTTGACATAAGACTTGGCGGCAATGGTTTCGGCGGTCTTGCGGCGGTTGGAGGCCGACGCGTCGATGTACTTCGAGGCTTCGAGCACGGCGGCCACCATGGCGCGCGCGGTGTTGGGGTACTTCTGCACGAACTCGGCCGTGGTGCCCAGGGTCTTCTCCGGGTGATCCTTCCAGATGGCCTGCGTGGTTTCCGCGGTGAAGCCGATCTTGTCGGCAATGGCGCGCGCGCCCCAGGGTTCGCCGACGCAGAAGCCATCCATATTGCCCACGCGCATATTGGCCACCATCTGCGGCGGCGGCACGGTGATGGCCTTGGCGTCCTGCATCGGGTTGATGCCGTTGGCGGCCAGCCAGTAGTACAGCCACATCGCGTGGGTGCCGGTGGGGAAGGTCTGGGCAAAGGTGTAGTCGCGCTTTTCCTTCGTCATCAGCGCCTTCAGGCTGGCGCCGTCCTTGACGCCTTTTTCCGCCAGCTTGGAGGACAGCGTGATGGCCTGGCCGTTGTGGTTGAGGTTCATCAGCACGGCCATGTCCTTCTTGGGCCCGCCGATGCCCAGCTGCACGCCGTAGATCAGGCCGTACAGCACGTGCGCGGCGTCGAGCTCGCCGTTGACCAGCTTGTCGCGCACGCCGGCCCAGGAAGCCTCCTTGGTGGGCGTGATCTTGATGCCGTATTTCTTGTCGAAGCCGAGCGTGCCGGCCATGACCACGGAAGCGCAGTCCGTCAGCGGGATAAAGCCGATCCGCACCTCGGGCTTCTCCGGCGCATCGGAGCCCGCCGCCCAGGCGCCGGCGCGCACCAGCGGGTCGACCAGGGTGATCACGCTGGCGCCGGCGATGGTGGCCAGCGCGCGGCGGCGGCCGCTGCTGGCGGGCACCGCGTCGGCGGCGGCCGTGCTGGCATCGTTGGCGACCGCGGCGTGCAGCGGCTTGGCAAGCTTCAGGCGAGAGGGCATTCCACGGCTCCAAATGAAAAGCGTCCTGAACCGCGCCGCTTTCGCCAGAATGCGGGGCAGGTCAGGACGCCGTTGTCCCGTGATGCGGCGCAGCCTTCGTTGGCGGCGCACATCGGATAGTGATCGGCCTTCGTTGGCCGTCATGGTATCTACGCAAGCGGCGTGCCATGCGTTCATTCGCCGGCGAGGGGCAGGTGCGGCAAAMGGCGGGCATCGGGCGCACGGCGACCGGGAAAAGGGAGGGAGGAATGCGGCGGGCCTGAGCGCACTCGGTGCGCGGCGTGCGCCGGCGCGGCGCCATGTTTGTGCAATGCACCAAGCCCGTGCGGGCCGGTTGCCGGCGCCGTGGGCTCAACTCATCACATCGATCACGCGCCGCGCGGCCTCGACCAGCTTGATGCCGCGCTCCATCGCCATGCTGCGCAGGCGCTTGTAGGCCTCTTCCTCGCTCATGCCGCGCTCCTTCATCAGCAAGCCCTTGGCACGCTCGACTTCCTTGCGCTCGGCCAGCTGCAGGCGCGTGGCATCCAGCTCGGCGCGCAGTTGCTGGTCCAGCTCGAAGCGCGCATAGGCCACATCCAGCACGGTCTTGACGCGCTCGGCGCGCAGGCCGTCGACGATGTAGGCGGTAATGCCCGCCGTGAGCGCCGCCTTGATGCGCTGGGCGTCGTCGTTGTCCGTGAACAGCACGATCGGCCGTGGCGCGTGCTGCGTCGAGACGCACACATGCTCCACGGTGTCGCGCGCAGCCGATTCGGAGGCGATGATGATGAGATCAGGCTGCCGTGCAGCGATGGCGTCGGGCAGGCGCATGTCCGCGTCCGCCGTCTCGATGTCGGTGAAACCCGCCGATACCAGGCCGGCCTGGATGGTCTCGACATTGAGCGGGTCCGCGTCGTGCGGATCGCGCACGAGCAAGATGCGCAGGCTGCGCGAACCCGCCGCGGGTGGCGTCGCGGGACGGGGCGGGCTGGGAGGGGCGGGAGGGCGTCGGGTCATGTTTCCATTGGCGTCGGGACTTGCCATGCAAGATCCGCGCCGACTACGTCTTTATTGTATTGCGGGGTTTCCCGCATTCAATGTCCGCCGGCGTACAAGCCCGAAGGGGGCGGTGTATGCTATTGCCCTGCTGCGCGGCAGGGCGTCTGCCGGCAACGCGCGGCCTGACAAACACAGTACAAAGTCTGGAGAGTTGGATGACCGAATTCGTATTCGCCCCGCCCGCGCCCACCGGCGTGCCCGTGCGCGGCGGCAGCGCGCAGTTCCCGGTGCGCCGGGTCTACTGCGTGGGCCGCAACTATGCCGCCCACGCCCGTGAAATGGGTTCGGACCCCGACCGTGAACCGCCGTTCTTCTTCTGCAAGCCCGCCGACGCGGTGAGCTATGTGGCCGACGGCACCGAAGGCAGCTTCCCGTACCCGCAGGGCACCAGCAACTGCCACTACGAGATCGAACTGGTGGTCGCCATCGGCAAGGGCGGCAAGGACATTGCCGAGGCCCACGCCGCCAGCCACGTGTTCGGCTACGCCATCGGCCTGGACATGACGCGCCGCGACCTGCAGAACGAATCGAAAAAGACCGGCCGCCCCTGGGAAACCGGCAAGGCTTTCGACAAGTCTGCACCGATCGGTCCGATCGTGCCGGTGTCCGCCATCGGCCATCCGGAAAAGGGCGCTGTCACGCTGGCCGTCAACGGCGCCGAAAAGCAGCGCGGCGACCTCTCCGACCTGATCTGGTCGGTGCCGGAAATGGTGTCCTATCTTTCGCGCCTGTTCGAGCTGYATCCCGGCGACCTGATCTACAGCGGCACGCCCGAAGGCGTGGGCGCGGTGGTGAAGGGCGACGTCATGCAGGGCAAGATCGAAGGCCTGGGCGAGCTCATCGTCAAGGTGGTCTAGCCCATGCTGAAGCTCTACAGCTACTTCCGTAGCTCGGCTTCGTACCGGGTGCGCATCGCGCTGAACCTGAAGGGTTTGCCGTACGACTACGTGCCCGTACATCTGCTGCGCGAGGGTGGCCAGCAGCTCCAGCCCGCCTACCGCACGCTCAATCCCGATGCGCTGGTGCCGACCCTGCTCGACGACGATCAGGTCGTGATGCAGTCGATCGCGATGGTGGAGTACCTCGACGAAACGCATCCCGAGCCGCCGCTGCTGCCCGGCAGCGCGCTCGACCGCGCCTATATCCGCGCGGTGGCGTTCGAGGTTGCCTGCGAGATCCATCCGCTCAACAACCTGCGCGTGCTGAAGTACCTCAAGCACACGCTGGGCGTGGCGGAAGAGGCCAAGGACGCGTGGTACCGCCACTGGGTCGAGCTGGGTTTCGAGGCGGTCAACACCAACCTGGCGCGTTCCGGCAAGGCAGGCCGCTTCTGCTTTGGCGACACGCCGACGCTGGCCGATGTCTGCCTGGTGCCGCAGGTCTTCAACGCGCAGCGCTTCAATATCGACGTGAGCCGCTATCCGGCGATCGCCAAGGCGTTCGATGCGTGCATGGCGCTGCCGGCTTTCCAGCAGGCCGAGCCGAAGGCGCAGCCGGACGCGGAGTAGCGCGCCGGCAGTTCAGGCGGCCGTATGAAAAAGCCCCGCAAGCGATTGCGGGGCTTTTTTTCCGCCGGCGCGGGTGTTCAGCCCAGCAGGGCTTCCGCGAACTCGTCGGCCCTGAACGGCTGCAGGTCCTCGACCTTCTCGCCCACGCCGATGAAGTAGACCGGCACCGGGCGCTGCCGCGCGATCGCGGCGAGGATGCCGCCCTTGGCGGTGCCGTCGAGCTTGGTCACGATCAGCCCGGTGAGATTCAGCGCGTCGTCGAACGCCTTGACCTGCGCCAGTGCGTTCTGCCCGGTGTTGGCGTCGATCACCAGCAGCGATTCGTGGGGCGCGCTCGGCATGGCCTTGGCGATCACGCGCTTGACCTTCTTGAGCTCCTCCATCAGGTGCAGCTGCGTCGGCAGGCGTCCGGCGGTATCGGCCATCACGATATCGATCCCGCGCGCGCGCGCCGCGTTGACCGCGTCGAAGATCACGGCGGCCGGGTCGCCGCTCTCCTGCGAGACGACCGTCACGTTGTTGCGTTCTCCCCAGATCGTCAGCTGTTCGCGCGCGGCGGCGCGGAAGGTGTCGCCCGCGGCCAGCAGCACGGACTGCCCGTAGCTCTGGAAATGCTTGCAGAGCTTGCCGATGCTGGTGGTCTTGCCGGCGCCGTTGACGCCCGCGATCATCATCACCATTGGCTGTTCGCGCCCCAGCTCCATGGTCTTCTCGAGCGGGCGCAGCAGGTTGGTGAGCAGCTCGCGCAGCGCAGTCTTGACGCCTTCGGAGGTCTCGATACGCTCGCTCTTGACGCGCCGGCGCAGCTCGCCCAGCAGGTATTCGGTGGCCTCAACTCCCGCGTCAGCCATCAGCAGCGCGGTTTCCAGCTCCTCGAACAGGGCTTCGTCGACCTTCACGCCGACGAACAGCGTGCCCAGGTTGCGGCTGGTCTTGGACAGCCCCGTGCGCAGGCGCTGTACCCAGCCACGCCTGGCCTCCTGGCTGGCGGCCGGAGGCGGTGTCAGGACCATTTCCTCGCCAGCGGGGGGCTCGGGCAGCCTTGCCGCCGGCATGGGAACGGGCGCCGGGGGGGGAGCCGCCACGGGTAGCGCAGGGGCCACCGGAGCCGCCACCGGGGCTGCATTCGGGGTCGGCGCGGGCGCCGTTACCGGGGCCGGTGCGGCCGCGGGCGCGGGGCTTGGCGCCTCGACTGGCGCACCGGCCGGCTCGGCCTTGCGCTTCTTCCAGAAACTAAACATTGGGAAAGGGGTCAATACCCCGGTAGAATCAATCGCCAAAATTCTAGCAGACGGGGTCGCATGAACCATTGTGCTGTCAGCTCCAGGCCGGRCACCGCCCGTGCCGCATCGCCGGCCGCCGGTGCCGGCGCCAGCCGCGCCGGCGCTTTTGCCCGGCGCCTCCTTCCCGTCCTGCTGATCAGCACCCTGCCCTGGTTTGGCGCGGCCTACGCGCAGACCGGCGTGGTGGCGCCGCCCCTGCCGACCGGCCAGGCCACCGCCTCGCAGAGCGCGGCAGCCGATGCGGYCACCACCGAATTCACGCTGTCCAACGGCATGCGGGTGATCGTCAAGGAAGACCATCGCGCGCCCACCGTGGCCCACCAGATCTGGTATCGCACCGGTGGCATGGACGAGGTCAGCGGCACCACCGGCGTGGCGCACATGCTCGAACACATGATGTTCAAGGGCACGCCCAAGGTCGGCCCAGGCGAATTCTCCAAGCAGATCGCCGCGCTGGGCGGGCGCGAGAACGCCATGACCAACCGCGACTTCACGCTCTACTACCAGCAGATCAGCAAGCAGTACCTGCCGCGCATGATGGAGCTGGAGGCCGACCGCATGGCCAACCTCATCATCAAGAAGGATGAGTTCGAGCGCGAGATGAAGGTGGTGATGGAAGAGCGCCGCCTGCGCACCGATGACTCCGCGCGCGGCACCGTCTACGAGCAGCTGCTGGCCACGGTATTTACAGCGGCGCCTTATCGCCACCCGGTGATCGGCTGGATGGACGACCTCGTCAACATGCGCGTGGAAGACGTGCAGGCCTGGTACCGCGACTGGTACGTGCCCAACAACGCGCTGCTGATCGTCACCGGCGATGTCACCGCGGCCGAAGTCAGGAAACTGGCCGAGCGCACCTATGGCAAGCTCAAGCCGCGCGCGCTGCCGCTGCGCAAGACGCAGCTCGAACCGCTGCAGAAGGGCGTCAAGCGGGTCTGGGTCAAGGCGCCGGCCGAGAACCCCTACGTGGTGATGGCGTACAAGGTGCCGCGCCTGCACGATGTCGACAAGGATGTCGATCCCTACGCGCTGGAAGTCCTGTCGGCCGTGCTCAACGGCTACGACAATGCGCGCCTGACGCGCGACCTGGTGCGCGAGCGGCGCCTGGCCGACGACGTCAATGTCGGCTACGACAGCGTCAACCGCGCCGAATCCATCATCGTGCTCGACGGCACCCCGGCCGCCGGACATACCACCGAGGAGATCGAGCGCGCGCTGCGCGACGAAATCGCCCGCATCGCGCGCGAGGGCGTCTCGCCCGAGGAGCTCAAGCGCGTCAAGGCGCAGGTGGTGGCCGCGCAGATCTACAAGCGCGACTCCGTGTTCGGGCAAGGCATGGAGATCGGCGTGTCGGAGATCTCGGGCATTTCCTGGCGCAAGCTCGACCGCATGCTGGAGCGCATCAAGGAGGTAACGCCGGCCCAGGTGCAGGCGGTGGCAGCAAAGTATTTCAGCGACGACAACCTGACTGTGGCGACGCTGCTGCCCCAGCCGATCGATCCCAACAAGAAGCAGGCACCGGTCGACGCCGGTGCGCTGCGCTGAGTTTCCAAGAGGACCGAAGATGCCTCTCTTTGCCCCGACGATTCCGTCGCCGCGCCTGCTGCGCCGCCTTGCGGGCGTGGCTTGCGGCGCGCTGGTCATGCTTGCCTCGCAGGCCGCGCTGGCGGCCATCCCGATCGAGCAGTGGACCACATCCACCGGCGCGCGCGTCTACTTCGTGCGCAGCCCGTCCATACCCATGCTGGACGTCAACATGGATTTCGACGCTGGCAGCCGCTATGACCCGCCCGGCAAGGCGGGCCTGGCCACGCTCACTTCGGCCCTGCTCGACAAGGGCGCGGCGGCGCAGGACGGCCAGCCTGCCCGCAACGAGGCGCAGGTGGCAGACGCCTTCGCCGATACCGGCGCCGATTTCGGCGGCGCCGCCAGCGGCGACCGCGGCGGCATCGGCCTGCGCACGCTCACCAGCGAGCCGGAGCTGAGCCAGTCGCTGGCGCTCGCCGCGCAGCTGATCAAGGCGCCGGCCTATCCGGATGCCGTGGTCGCGCGCGAGAAGCAGCGCCTGATCACCGCCATCCGCGAAGCCGACACCAAGCCAGGCGTGATTGCCGACAAGATGGTGTCGCGCGCGATATACCCGGCGCACCCCTATGGCGTTGCGGCCACGGTGGCCTCGGTGGAGTCCATCACGCGGGCCGATCTCGAGCGTTTCTGGCGCGACAATTTCGCCGCGTCGCGCGCCGTCGTGACGCTGATCGGCGCGATCGATCGCAAGCAGGCCGAGACCATCGCCGAGCAGCTCACGCGTGGCCTGCCCGCCGGCGCCACGCCGCCGGCCATGCCGCCGGTACAGCTCAAGATCGCGGCCAGCGAGCAGCGTGTGCCTCATCCGGCGCAGCAAGCCACGGTGGCGATCGGCCAGCCCGCCATCGCCCGCGGCGACCCGGACTATTTCCCGCTGCTGGTGGGCAACTACGTGCTCGGCGGCGGCGGCTTCAGCTCGCGCCTGACCGACGAGGTGCGCGAGAAGCGCGGCCTGACCTATGGCGTGGACAGCTACTTTGCCCCGGCCAAGCAGGCCGGCCCCTTCGGCATCGGCCTGCAGACCAAGAAGGAGCAGACCAACGAAGCGCTGGCGCTGGTGCGCAAGGTGCTCGCGCAATACGTCGCGGAAGGTCCGACCGACGCCGAGCTCAAGGCCGCCAGGGACAATCTCGTCAACGGCTTTCCGCTGCGTATCGACAGCAACCGCAAGCTGCTGACCAATGTGGCCAATATCGGCTGGTACGGCTTGCCGCTGGACTACCTGGACACCTGGACCGCGCAGATCGGCAAGGTGACGCGCAGCCAGGTGAAGGACGCTTTCCAGCGCCATGTGCATCCGGATGCCATGGCGACCGTGATCGTGGGCGGGCCGGAGTGAGGCTTGCTCCGAGATGCGGCGCGCGGTCGGCGTCCGCAGGCTCTACAATCACGGCATGAATTCGCGTACCCGATCTCCTTCGCCCGCCGCCGGCGGGCCATCCTCAGCTCCTGCGGCGCGGCGCTCGCCCACCCAGGTCCGCATCATCGGCGGCAGGTGGAAGCGCACGCCGCTGCCTGTGCTCGACGCCGAAGGCCTGCGTCCCACCCCCGACCGCGTGCGCGAGACCCTGTTCAACTGGCTCGGCCAGGACATGTCCGGGATGGCCTGTCTCGACCTGTTTGCCGGCTCCGGCGCACTCGGCTTCGAAGCCGCTTCGCGCGGGGCGATGCAGGTCACCATGGTGGAATCCAATCCGCGTGTGGCGAAACAGTTGCGAGACAACCAGTACAGGCTGGATGCCCAGCAGATCCGCATCGTGCAGGGTGATGCTTTCGCAACAGCGGCGCAGATGCCGGCCTCGAGCTTCGATGTGGTCTTCCTGGATCCTCCCTTCGCGCAAGACTGGCTCGGCCCGGCGCTGGAGCATGCGGCCAGGCTGTCGCGCCCGGGTGGCGCGGTCTACGTGGAAACGGACCGGGCCCTGATCGGACCCGACGCGCCAGTGCCGGCCGCGCTGGAGATCGTGCGGCATGCCCGCGCCGGCGCCGTGCACTTCCATTTGCTGCAGCACAAGACGAACTGATCCGCGCGGGCCGGCGCGGCGTGACCGGCCATCGCACGCTAGATGCGGCACCGCCGCGAAACCATCATCCGGCGGCTTCCAAGTGCCGCGTTTAGGGTTACACTACGCCGCTGTCGCCAACGCTCGTCACGCAGCCTTGGTTCCAGCCCTCACCATAGCGGGCGGGGCCAAGCGGTCCATCCAGGACCGGCAACGGGCAGAACAAGGAGGAAGCATGGTCGTCGCGGTCTACCCCGGCACTTTCGATCCAATGACCCGGGGCCACGAGGATCTGGTGCGCAGAGCGTCCAATATCTTCGATGAGCTCGTGGTCGGCGTGGCGCAGAGCCCCAACAAGCGCCCATTCTTTGYACTGGAAGAACGCATCGGAATCGCCCGTGAAGTACTGGGCCACTATCCCAACGTGCGCGTGGAAGGCTTCTCCGGCCTGCTCAAGGATTTCGTCCGCAAGAACAACGCACGGGTGATCGTGCGGGGCCTGCGCGCGGTCTCCGACTTCGAGTACGAGTTCCAGATGGCGGGCATGAACCGCTACCTGTTGCCCGATGTGGAGACCATGTTCCTGACACCGTCGGACCAGTACCAGTTCATCTCCGGCACCTTCGTGCGCGAGATCGCGGTGCTGGGCGGCGACGTCAGCAAGTTCGTGTTTCCTTCGGTGGAGCGCTGGCTTCAGGAGAAGATCGGCAAAGCGGAATAGAATAGAAGCTTGCGACATGCGAACCGCGGCCAGTCGGGCGCGGCACATGTCCAGGTCAAGGAAATTGTATGGCACTGATGATCACCGACGACTGCATCAATTGCGACGTTTGTGAGCCGGAGTGCCCGAACGAAGCCATTTCGATGGGGCCCGAGATCTATGAGATCGACCCCGGCAAATGTACGGAATGCGTCGGACACTTCGATGAACCGCAATGCCAGCAGGTTTGCCCCGTGGCTTGCATCCCGCACGATCCGGCACGGATCGAATCGCGGGATACGCTGATGGAGCGTTACCGCCTGCTGACGGCGGCCAAGCGGGTCGCCTGAGGCGGCTTGCCAGGCTGGCAGCAAAAAACCCCGGCACCGGAAGGTGGCGGGGTTTTTTTTGTCTGGCAGCCGGCTGCGGTGCGTCCGACGCCTAGCGTCCCGTGTGCAGCTCGAGCATGGCGCGCTCGCTCTCGCCCCTGGCCAGCAGCGACAGCGGTGCGATGCAGCGGTCGATGGCTTCGTCGATGGCTTGCTGCTCCTCGCGACGCGGTGGCTTGAGCACATAGTTGACCACGTCCTCGCGGCTGCCGGCGCCGCCGGGGGCATTGCGCGGATGCCCCACGCCGAGGCGCAGCCGCCAGTAGTCCTGCGTGGTCAGGTGCGCGGCGATGTCCTTCAGGCCGTTGTGGCCGCCGGCGCCGCCGCCGCGCTTGAGCTTGACGGTGCCGGGCGGCATGTCCATCTCGTCATGGGCCACCAGGATCTCGTCCGGCAGGATCTTGTAGAAGCGCGCCAGCGACACCACCGCCAGCCCGGAGCGGTTCATGAAGGTGGACGGCTTGAGCAGCCAGATCTCCTGGTCCCACAGGCGCGCGCGCGCCGCCAGGCCGTGGAAGCGGCCTTCCACGCGCAGCGTGACGCCGCCCATGCGGGCCAGCTGGTCGACCAGCCAGAAGCCGGCATTGTGGCGGGTGGCTTCGTATTCCGCCCCGGGATTGCCGAGGCCGACGATGAGTTTGATCATGCGTTGCACTACTTGGGTGAGGGCGGCCAGAGGCCAAGCATACGCGAAACCGCTCGCAAACCGGCGAGCGAAAAAAAGCCGCCGGACACGCCGGCGGCTTCTTCTTGCGGTCGCTGCCACGCAGCCAGCAGGCTGCGTTCAGGCAACTCAGGCAGCAGGCGTTTCGCCGCCTTCCTTGGCTTCCGACACGCCGCCGGCCGGCAGCGAGATGCTGGCGATGGCGGGGTTTTCGTCGCCGTGGGTGATGGCGCTCACACCCTTCGGCAGCTTCACGTCCGACAGGTGCAGGGTCTGGCCCAGTTCTGCGTTGGCCAGGTCCACTTCGATGAACTCGGGCAGGTCGGCCGGCAGGCACGACACTTCCAGTTCGTTCAGGATGTGGTTGACGATGCCATGGCCCAGCTTCACGCCGGGGGCGTTTTCCTGGTTCATGAAGTGCAGGGGCACCTTGACGTGGATCTTGTCAGCTGCCGACACGCGCTGGAAGTCGACGTGCAGGACCAGCGGCTTGAACGGGTGCATCTGGAACGCACGCAGCAGGGCCTTCTCAGCCTTGCCTTCCACTTCCAGGTCGAGGATCGACGAGTGGAACGCTTCCTTCTTCAGGGCGTGGAACAGTGCATTGTGATCCAGTTCGATCATCTTGGGTTCGGCGGCGCCGCCGTAGATGATGCCCGGGGTCTTGCCGGCATTGCGCAGGCGGCGGCTCGCACCCGTTCCCTGTACGCTACGCTCGAAAGCTACTACTTTCATGATGACTCCAAATGTAAGAGGGCTGTCCGCGACCAGACAGCCCGATGAAGCGGCATGCAAAGGCTGATTCGCCCTAGCCTACCGCAGTAAAGCCTTGGATTCTATCAAGAATCCGCAAACAGCGACATGATCGAGTCGCCCTTCACGATCCGCGTGAAGGTCTCGGCCAGCAGCGAAGCGGTCGAGAGCTGGCGGATCTTGCCGGACTGGATGGCGTCGTCGCGCAGGGGAATGGTGTCGCACACCACCACTTCGTCCAGCTCGGAGTCCGCGATGCGGGCAGCCGCGCCACCCGACAGCACCGGGTGGGTGCAATACGCGAAGACCTTCAGCGCGCCGCGCTCCTTGAGCACCTGGGCCGCCTTGCACAGCGTGCCACCGGTGTCGATCATGTCGTCCATGATCACGCAATTGCGGCCGTCGACTTCACCGATGATGTTCATCACCTCGGCCACATTGGCCTTGGGGCGACGCTTGTCGATGATGGCCAGGTCGCAGTTCAGCTGCTTGGCCAGCGCACGGGCGCGCACCACGCCGCCGACGTCCGGCGAGACCACCAGCAGATCGCCGTAGTTCTTCTCGCGCAGGTCGCCCAGCAGGACCGGGGAAGCGTAGATGTTGTCGACGGGAATATCGAAGAAGCCCTGGATCTGGTCGGCGTGGAGGTCCATGGTCAGGACGCGCTCGACACCGGCGACTTCCAGCATGTTGGCCACTACCTTGGCCGAGATCGCGACGCGCGCCGAACGCGGGCGGCGGTCCTGGCGGGCATAGCCGAAGTACGGCATGGCCGCGGTGATGCTGCGTGCCGAGGCGCGCTTGAGCGCATCGACCATCACCATCAGTTCCATCAGGTTATCGTTGGTCGGCGCGCAGGTGGACTGCAGCACGATGACGTGCTTGCCGCGAACGTTTTCCTGGATTTCAACTTGGACTTCGCCGTCGGAGAACCGGCCGACCTGGGCTTTCCCGAGCGGGATGCCGAGGTGCTGCACGACAGCCTCCGCGAGTTTGGGGTTGGCGTTGCCGGTAAAAACCATCAAGCCTTCGCTGCTCATTCGGTGCACCTGTCTTGCTGCTGGAGGGGGGAAAGATTGCTGCCGGCTAGTGCCGGCAGCTTTTTCGTGCAGGTCCGTTAGGACACTATAGGAATGTAATGGCAGGGGAAGAAGGATTCGAACCTTCGAATGCCGGAATCAAAATCCGGTGCCTTGACCAACTTGGCGACTCCCCTACACAACCGGGTCCGTCCATCGTCACATACAGCCAGCGTGACGCCGAACGAAAAACTTTCTAAGCGAGTGCTGCGAGCGGGTGGCGCGATAAACTCCGCGCACACTTGCCATCCCATCCGGGAGGCAACCGGTCTAGTACCTGCTGCGCTGTCTGCTCGTCATCAAACCGTGCAAACACGCAGGCTCCGGAACCGGTCATCCTTGCATGGGGACTGAATTGTCTCAGCCATTCAAGGGCTCGGGCAACTTCGCCGAACTTCGCTGTTGCTATCGTTTCCAGATCGTTGCGACCGAAAGCGAATTTGTTTGTGCAAGCAGCGAAGACCGCAATTATGGAGAGGGGCGTATCCCTTGTCAACAGTTTGTCCGAAAAAATTTCTGGAGTAGGGACGTGCTGGCGCGGATGGACGATCACGAACCAGCTGTCGGGCAGTTCCACCGTGGCCAGTTCTTCGCCGATGCCCTGCGCGAAGGCGTTCTCCCCGTGCAGGAAAAACGGTACGTCGGCGCCCAGCGCCAGCCCGATGCGCTTGAGTTCCTCGCGCCCCAGGCCGAGTCCCCACAGGTGGTTCAGGGCCATCAGCGTGGTGGCCGCGTCCGACGAGCCGCCGCCGATGCCTCCGCCCATTGGCAGGCGCTTGTCGATGGCGATGTCGGCGCCGAAGGCGGTGCCGCTGGCCTGCTGCAGCGCGCGCGCCGCGCGCACGATCAGGTCGGAGTCCGCCGGCACGCCGGGCACGTCGGTCACGCGCTCGATGCGGCCGTCGTCGCGGCGGCGGAAGTCCAGCGTGTCGCTCCAGTCCACCAGCTGGAACACGGTTTGCAGCGTGTGGTAGCCGTCGGGACGGCGCCCGGTCACATGCAGGAAGAGATTGAGCTTGGCGGGCGCGGGGCAGTTGCGCAGTTCGGGAGGGGGTAGGACGCGTGCGGTATTCATTGGGCTTGCTCCGGGTCGATCACAAGGCGCACCGACAGCGGGCTGCTGTCGCCGTCGCGTGCCAGGTCGATGCGGCGCGGCTGCTGCGCGGCCGACTCCTGCCAGGCGACATAGCGCACGGTCCAGCCGTTCTGCGCCAGCGTGGCGAGGCGCCCGCTGTCGTCGCGGGTGGTGCGCGAGGGGCTGCCCGGCGCGGGCCTGGCGTGCAGCCAGTCGCGCATGCCAGCCACCGGCAGCGAAAAGCCCAGGGCTTGTTCCAGCAAGCTATCCACTTCGGGGGCGTTGCGCGGCGCCTGGTTGGGCAGGTCGAGCGTGGCGCCCGAAKGCGTGGAGGTCACCACGGCCAGGGTCTGGCCCAGCGGCGAGATCAGGTCGAGCCGCACGTTGCGGCCCTGCTCGTGCCACTGGAAGCTGCCCTGCACGCCTTCCTCGCGGCCGTAGCGCACGTAGTTGGCGGCAAAGCGGCCTTTGAGGTCGTGCACCTGGGCGGTCTCGCCGGCATCGAACTGGCGCGTGGGAGTGATGCTGGCACAGGCCGCGAGCCACAGGGGCGCGGTCAGGCCCAGCAGGGCTAGGCGTCGGGAAATGGGCATAGGCATCTTGCGCCCGCGGCGCCACCGCGGGCGCCGGGCCATCCTCCCGGCGCGGGCCGGGAGGACAGGGTGCGGATTATCGAAAGCTGGACGGAAAGGAAGGTGATCGAGGGCTTACTTGGACAGCGCGGAGACCGGCACGTTGTAGCGGCGCAGGGTGTCGATCAGGATCACGTTGTCGGGCTCGATCTTGGCGGCCTCGGTCCAGGTCTTGCGCGCTTCGTCTTGCTGGCCGAGTTGCCACAGGACCTCGCCCAGGTGGGCGCCGATTTCGGCCTCGGGCGCCTTGGCGTAGGCGTTGCGCAACAGTTCGGCCGCCGGCTGGAGCTGGCCGAGGCGGAACTTGACCCAGGCCAGGCTATCCATGATGTAGGGATCGTCCGGGCCCAGCGCCGAGGCTTTTTCCAGCAATTGCAGAGCTTCGGGCAGGCGCACGTTGCGGTCCGCCAGCGAATAGCCGAGCGCGTTGTAGCCTTGCTTCTGCTCGGGCTGCATGGCGATCACCCGGCGCAGCAGCTTCTCCATGCTGTCGTAGCGCTTCTCGCGCTCGTCGAGCATGGCCAGCTCGTAGACCCAGTCCGGGTTCTCGGGCTCGGCCGCGGAGCGTTCTTCCAGCACCTTGCGGGCACGGTCGTAGGCCTTGGCGTCGATCAGCATGCCGACCTCGGCCTGGCGGATCGCGGTCATGCGCTGGGCGCGCTGGTCGGGCTCGGCAATATCCTCGGCATCGGCCAGCATGTCGTTGAAGACCGCCTGGGCATCGTCGAGCTTGCCCATGCGGCCCAGCAGCTGCGCGCGCTTCACGGCGGCGGCGGGCGCCAGGCGGCTGTCGTCGATCCGGTCGAGCCAGGCCACCGCGGCCGGGTAGTCCTTCTTTTCCTCGGCGATCTGTGCGAGGTACTGGTAGGCGATATCCGGGCTCGCCGAGGGCACCTGCTCGGCCAGCTGCAGGTACTCCTTGAGGTATTGCTCGGCCTCGTCGTAGCGCTTGGACTGCAGGCTGGTCAGCCCGAGCGCGAGCGGCACGCGCGGATCCTTCGGTGCGATCTTGCGCAGGGTCTCGAACTCGGCGCGCGCGGATGGCAGGTCATTCTGCAGCAGGTACAGGCGAGCCAGCGTGATGTGCCCGTTGACCGAAGCCGGCGCCTTGCTGACGAACGACTTCAGGCCGGCGATGGCCTGGTCTGGTGCGGTATCCGCGCGCAGTTCGGCAGCCATCAGCGCCGCGGCTTCGTAGTCTGGCCGGATGCGCTGCGCCTCGTCGAGTTCGGCGAGGGCGCCGGGGATATCGCTGGCGGCTTCCTTGGCCCGGGCCAGTGCCAGGTGGGTTTCGGCCGAGCGCATATCGTCGGCCACCAGGCGCTGCAGCAGGGCCGCGGCGCCGGCGGGATCGCTGGTGCGCGACAATTGCTGCTGCATCTGCAGGACTGCCTCCGGCCGGTGGCTCGGCGGCACGCCATTGAGCTGCAGCGCGAGCAGGGGCTCGGCCTCGTCCCACTTGGCGCTCAGCACCAGCAGGGTGGACAGCACCTGGCGCGCACCGGCCGAGGTCGGCGCGAGTTCGGTCCACAGCCGCGCGGCATCCAGCGCCTGCTGCGCGCTGCGTGCATTGAACGCAATCTCGGTGGCGCGTTGCGCGAAGCGCGGGTCGAGCGTATTGCGGGCCAGTTCCATGTAGGTCTGGTACGCCGGGCCGATCACCCCGCGCTGCACGGAGATTTCCGCGGCCAGCACGCGGTACAGGATATCGCCGGTCAGCGACACGGCCGGCAGCGGCATCCTGGGCGGCAAGGGGCTGGAGCGGATGGGCGCGGGTGCGGCCTCCGCCGCCAGCGTGAGCGGCCGCTTGCCCTCGGCGGGCGCAGCATGGCCGGCGAGCGGCGCCAGGGCACAGACCGCAAGCGCGGCCGCAGCGGTAGCCGCGAGCCTGTGACGCAGGGGCCGCCGGATAAGGGTGGAGTCAGCGGTGGTCATCGTGATACGGTCCAGGCGGTCCGGCATGTGGGGGGGTGCTCCAGCACGCAAAAGCGCAAATGCAATGGGAAAGTTAAAGGCATTGTAGCCTGCCGCTACAATGCCTTGYTTGTCCGCATGGCGCCAGCGTACATGGGGTCTCTGGCGGTTTGAGTGGCGCGCAAGGGAGAGGTTCGATGCCTGAGTTGCCGGAGGTCGAAGTGACCCGGCGCGGCTTGCTGCCGCATGTGGTGGGACGGCGCATCGCCGAGGTGGTGGTTCGTCATCGCGGCTTGCGCTGGCCGGTGGAAGCCGGCCTGGAGGCGCAACTGGCCGGACGCGTGATCGCGCGCATCGAGCGGCGCGGCAAGTACCTGCTGCTGGAATGCGTGCGCGCCGCCGCGGACAGTACTTTGGCGGCGGAGCACGCAGGAGCGCACGCAGTTGCCCCGGCGCCCGCCGGCGACCGCGGCTGGCTGCTGATCCACCTTGGCATGACCGGCACCTTGCGTGTGCTGCCGCAGGCGCCCTCGCCGGGGGCGCACGATCATCTCGACCTGGTCCTTGCCGACCCGCTTGCGCCGGGCGGGGCTGACTCGCTCGTGCTGCGCTTTCGCGACCCGCGCCGTTTTGGTGCGGTGCTGTGGAGCCCGCTGGAAGAGGCCGCGCTGAACACGCATCCGCTGCTGCGCGGGCTCGGCATCGAGCCGTTCGACGAGCGTTTCGACGGGAGCTGGCTCTATCGCCACGGCCGCGGGCGCAGCGCAGCCATCAAGACGGTGCTGCTGGCCGGCGACATCGTGGTCGGCGTGGGCAATATCTACGCGTCGGAAAGCCTGTTCGCCGCCGGCATCCGTCCCACCACGCCGGCCGGCCGGCTGTCGCTGGCGCGCTGCGAGCGGCTCGCGGCGGCCGTGCGGGACACGCT
>NZ_JBFTND010000058.1:0-34292 GCF_056397305.1 Cupriavidus sp. 05N40 | reverse complement strand
CAGTAGAGATCATCCAGCGTGCGCCGGATCATGTGGTCCAGGCCATGCTGCGCCTCGGTCAGCGACGCATCGATGGCCAGGCTGTACTTCTGCTTGAGATGCCGCACGATGGCGTCGCTGTCGCCGATCGCCTTGCCGTCGTCGTCCACATAGGGAAGCTGCCCGCGCGGGGCCAGCTTCGTGTCGAGGATATGGCG
Organism: Cupriavidus sp. 05N40; assembly: GCF_056397305.1. NCBI lineage: Bacteria > Pseudomonadati > Pseudomonadota > Betaproteobacteria > Burkholderiales > Burkholderiaceae > Cupriavidus > Cupriavidus sp. 05N40. The sequence goes on along the minus strand of NZ_JBFTND010000058.1, from coordinate 34,095 downwards.
GTGCGCGAATGGCAGGCCGCTGAGCCGCAGGAAGGCAAAGACCTTGAGGCCGTAGGGATTGTTGTCTTCGAGGCCGAACAGGCCCGGGTAGGAAAAGAGGGTGATCATGCGCGCTCCTCTCGGGCCCTTCCCGCGGCCGTCTCAAGGGTTCGGGAAAATGCGGGCGACTTCAGGATCTTTGCACCGGCGCAAGGCGGCGCGCGTCAGGCGTTGCGGCCGCCGCGCCGCCTGCACGAGCGCGACCTACACCAGCGCGACCTTCCCGCTCTGCAGATCGTAGACCGCGCCGACGATGTCGATCTTCTTGTCGCCGTAGCGCTTCTGCACCACCGGCGGCGAGGCCTTGAGGCGGATCACCTGCCGCCGCACGTTCTCCGCGACCGCGCTGCCGGGCAGGTCGGCGGGCCCGGTCTTTTCCGCGGCGATCACCGCCGGCTTGATCGCCGCCACGAGGCCCGGCAGATGCCCGGGCAGGACCGCCTTGTCCTTCAGCACCTTGATCGCGGCGTCGACCGCGCCGCAGTTGGTGTGGCCGAGCACCACGATCAGCGGCACCCCCAGGAACTCGATGCCGTATTCCAGGGAGGCCAGCAAGTCGGGACTGACGATATTGCCGGCGACGCGCACGACAAACAGGTCGCCGGGCGCCTGGTCGAAGGCCAGCTCCGGCGCGACACGGGAATCGGCGCAACCCAGGATCGCGGCAATGGGGTACTGCACCTGCGCGCGGGCGGCGCGGCCGGACGAAAAATCGCGCTCGTCGGGCGTGTTCGCCGCATAGCGCGCGTTGCCGTCCATCAGCCGCTTCAACGCCTGCGCAGGCGCGATCGCGTTCTGCGGCGGCGCGCCCGGTGCCGGCGCATCGGCCGCGAGTGCGGCACCGATGCTCCACGGCGCCAGCGCGGCGAGCGCGCCGGTCCTCAGGAAGCCGCGGCGCGAAACATGGCTCGCATGCCGGGCGTCATCACACAGTTCACACAGATCGCACATCTCGTCCTCCCTTCGCCGTCCGATTCCGCGAGCCGCCGCAGCGGAGCACGGGCCCGGGGGCCGATGGCCGGCGACGTCGCGATTTGCGGCTGCCCGCAGCTTGCGCGAGCGCCTGCGATCCAGTCCGTGCAGGAAGGTTAGGAGATCCCGCGCGACATTGGGAGCCAATCTGGCGCCCGGCAAGCGCCGCCATCCGGAAAACCCGGCGGCGCCTCACCCGGGCCGGCAGGATCGGGCGGCACCATGCTGCACTGCGTTCAGGCCGGCATGACCGGTCGCGGCGCCAGGAACGTGCCATCCGGCTGGTAGAAGACGAGCGCGTCCACCACGCCCGGCGAGGGGCTGCGAAACGCGACGCGATATCCGGCGAGCCCCTCGATATCGAAGGACCGCCCGTCGAACGGCAACAACCGGCGAACCTGCTGCGTCGCAATGCGCAAGGTCAGCTCGCCCGCCGCGTCGAGCACGACATCGATTTCCTGCGCGCCATGCAGGAACCTGCCGGCGCACAACGCGCGGAAGGCGGGATCGAGCACATCGCCGGCGGCCTTGCGGCGAAAGACAATGTCCGCGACCATTGGCTCGAATGGTGCGGTGATCCGGTCGATGACGCCCTCCCGGTCATAGCCGAAGGTGAGTGCCAGGCAATCCGGATTGATCTCGGCCGGCTTGTCAGGGACGGTGAACACGTCGTAGTGGCGATGCTCGAGCGGCCCCGACATGCCGCGCCAGCACCACGCCAGCTTGCCACCCTCGCTGGCAATGCCGATCCGTCCGTAGGCCGGGTGTTCGTACTCGCCGACATAGTCGTCAAGCGCGTGGCTCGGTGCCGTTCCGGTGCGGCGCAATTCGCCGCGCGCCTGCCGGTCGACCTTCTGCTGGGCCAGCACCTCGCGGCGCATGGCGCGGAACCGCCCGAACCAGTCGACCGGCTGGTGGCCACAGAGCCGGTCGAACGCGGCATAGGCGAGAATTTCCGGCACGCTGCTGGCGTCGCGGTTGGTCAGCACCGCGACGCCGATCCGGCGTTCCGGCAGCATCGCCATCGCGGTGCCCCAGCCGACCCACGAGCCGGTATGCGACACCTTGCGCTCGCCGCGATAGTGCTCCACCGTCAGGCCGAGCCCGTAGTGACAGTCACCGACCTCGCTGAACACGGAGCGCCCGGCATGCACGTTCGGCGTCATCATCTGGCGCACGACATCTGCCGACAGCAACGGCTTGCCGTCGATGGCGCCCTCGTTCATGAGCAAGCGCATCCATCTTGCCAGGTCGGACACCGAGGCATTGAGCCCGCCGGCGGCTAGCGCGCGGATCGGCGTGAGCGTCGCGCGCCGGCTTTCTTCGCCCTGCCTGATGTGGGGATGCGCGTGGTCGGGCGCAGCGGCGAGCGCCTCGATGCCGAGTCCGAAATGCGCGAAGCCCAGCGGACCAAGCAGGCGCCCGGTGGTGAACGCCTCCCAGCGCTGCCCGCTGATGCGCTCCGCGATGTGCCCGGCCACCACATAGCCGAGGTTCTGGTACTGGTACGCAGCGCGCAGATCGCGGCTTGGCTCCAGATGGCGCAACGCCGCCAGGATCTGCGCCATGGAGAGGTCGCCCGGCGAGTGGATCCAGTCGTGGCGCGGCAGTCCGCTGTGGTGGGAAAGCAGATCCCGCACCGTCACGCGCTCCGTCGCCACGGCATCGTGCAGCCGGAACTCGGGGATGATGTCGCGCACGGGTTGCGCCCAGTCGAGCCTGCGCTCGTCCACCAGCAGCCCCAGCCCGGCGGCCGTGAAAGACTTCGTCAGCGAGCACAGGAGAAACTGCGTGTCTTCCGTCACGGGCAGGCCGGTGTCGGTATCCCGCACGCCATAGCCCTTCGACAGGAGGATCTCGCCATCCCGGATCACGGCGACGGCAACGCCCGGCACCCGCCACTCGTTCATCGACGCTTCGACAAGGCTATCGAAATCACGCAGCGCGGGGCTTTCCATCTTGTGCATGCTCGCTCGGGAAGAAGCCTGGAGGAAGGTGTGCCATCCGCGACGATTTTCCCGTTTCCCGCCAGCGCTCTCAAGTCGGCATTCACCCGAGTGCCTGCATTCGGGTTTATGCCAGCTTTTCGCAGGTTCTGCGTTGCGGTCTACTGAAGGCGAGTTGAGACGTGGCTGGAGCGTGGATCGGTACCGATTGGCTTGCCACTACATTCCAGCCGTGGATTCCTACTTCAGGAGACAAGACCATGGTGACCAAGCAGGATGATGCCTTCGTTCTGAAGAACCTTCTCGCGCTGGCGGCAGTGGAAGCGCTAGGCGGCGCGATTGCGCTAGGGTTCGCCTTCAACCTGCTGACCTGACTGCAAGGACCTCGGCGGTCCTTCATCGGCGTCACGTACTTCGCGTACTTCACGTACTTCAAGCACTCCACCTATTCGCGTTCCCCGGTGCCGGCCTGACGCCGGCCGGTCCCGGGGAACGTCGTCAACTCAGTTCAACCCGCCCGGATTCTGCGCAGTCGCGCGCTGCTTGGCCTTGGCAGCCCAGAACGCGCCAATCTGCCTTTGCGAGACCGAGCCGGTCTTCTTTACATCGATCTCGTCGAAGTGCTTGTAGACCTCGGGCATGCCGGCCTGCGCCTCCTCGCGCGTGAGCTTGCCGTCGTGGTCGGTGTCGGCAGCCTTGAACGTTTCGGCGAATTTCGCCTTGGCTTCCTTTGCGTTCATCGGCTGCTGCGGCTGCTGCGGCTGCTGTGCGCCGACGGTTCCGCATGCGAGGATGGCGGCCAGAGCCAGGCTGGCGGTCGACATTAGTCGTGGAATCATCAGAGTCTCCTTGAGCACTTCGATAATGAGTCCGGCCGGTCCCGCGCTTGTCCGCGGCCGGCCTGCTCTTGCTGGGGTCGGGAGAAGTCGATCCGCGGCCCCTTGGCAACGATCATGGTCGGCTTTCGGGTATTGCGGAATTCATTTGTTTCGGCAGCCGATATTAGACTTTCCGAGGGCGGACGGTGGCGCGAGGCAGGTCCGGCGCGGCGGCGGACCGCGCCATGCCGTACGCTGCAGCACGGCAACTTCCTGGAAATATCCCTGCCGGCGTGCCGGCGCGGACTGCGATCTTGCGGGATCGGGGGCAAGGCGGGGGGCGGAAAAAACAAAAGGCCTGCATCGCTGCAGGCCTTTTGCTTCATGACTTGGTGCCCAGGAGAGGACTCGAACCTCCACAGTGTTGCCACCGCTAGGACCTGAACCTAGTGCGTCTACCAATTTCGCCACCTGGGCAAGGTGAGCGGCGCATTTTACCGGACAATCCAGAAAATGCAAGCACCACTTGCCTGCCTGCGCGGAAATGGCCCGGATGCCGAACGCCAATGCGCAAACGGCGCAGCGGCGGCCGGCAACGGCCGATGTCACTGCCTGCCGGAGACAAGCCGGTCGTTGCGTTCGGCGAGGGACCGGATCAGGCCGTCCACGCCGCCTTGCTGGATGATGTCGTTGAATTGCTGGCGGTATGTCTGCACCAGCCACGCGCCGAGCACGTTCAGGTCATATACGCGCCAGCCTTCGGTGGTCTTGTGCAGGCGGTAATCGATCTGCAATGGCTGGCCGCCCGTCATATTGGTAGCGACCGTGCGCACCACCACGTCGGTCTCCGTCGGCTCGATGCGCGACGGCGGATACTCGATCTGCTGGTCCGGGCGGAGCTGCGCGATTGCGCCTGCGTAAGTGTGGATCAGCAGCAACTTGAACTGTTCGATCACCTGCTGCTGCTGTGCCGGCGTCGCCGCGCGCCAGTAGCGGCCCATGGCGAGCTGCGTGGTGCGGTGCAGGTCGGTGTAGGGAAGGATGTCCCGGTTCACGATCGATATGATCCGCGGGATATCGCCTGGCGCGACCGCATGCGTGCGCACCTCGTTGAGCAACTGCTGCGTCACGGTCTGGATCAGCGCCTGCGCCTTCGACTGGTCGTCGACCTGCGCAAAGGCCGCGCCGCTGAACGCGGACAACGCCAGGAAGGAAGTGATCAGGAATGCTTTCATCTGGGAACCTGCGCGGATAGTCGGTGCGTTCCCTATTGTGCGAGATTTTCCGGTGACCCGCCAAGGCGGGGCATTTCACCCGCCTCCGTCTCGCCACCGGCGGCCATCGGGCGCTATTCGATGAAGACGTAGTCGGCCCGGTAGGGCACGCGGTCTTCCTGCCCTTCCTGCGTGCAGGCCTGGGGCAGCGCCACGCCGCCATGCGTATTCAGCCGCTGGACGTAGCGCGCGGACCCCAGCAGGCCGGCGCCGCCGACACTCGTCGCCTGCAACAGCAATAGCGGAATGCTGCCCGGCTCCCGCGCATTCGCCGCCTGCCGCAAAACCTTGCCGGTCAGCTTGCTGCCATCGGGCGCTTCCCAGCTCGGGCCGGCGTAGTGCTTGACGGCGAGCTTGCCGCCGGCGTCGTACAGGTCTGCCTCGGGCGCCTTGAAGCTCCATAGCAATTGCCCGTTCTGATCGCGCTTGCACAGGTAGATCTGCACGCCGGAGGCGCGCATGGTGGCGATCGTGCGGACCGCATCGGCGGGCTGGAGATCGGGCGGCGCGGCGCCCTTGTCGACGGCACAGCCCGTCACGGCGCAGCAAGCCAGCGCGCATGCCATGCCGCGCACGATGCGCTTCGCCCTGCCACTACTGCGGGAACCCGGCAACATACGGCCTCCTTGCCCAAGCCTAGGCAGCATAGTACTTGGCGGACCGGGCTGCCAGGATGGCGCCGCGATCTGCGCCGTGTTCGCCGCGTTCGCCGCGGCATGTCCGCGCTCGCCCGCCGCGACGGCTCGGGCGCCATCTTGACCGGCACGCAAACAGCAAGGCGCGTCGCCTGGCGGCACCGCGCCGTGTGACTTGAACGCTTGCGTATAATCCAGGTTTCCGCGATCCGCTCGCCAGCGAGCCAGCCGATCGCCTGAATCCCGGTCATCACACCCCGCGCCAGCCAGGCCGGTGCAGGCCCCGAGCGCGGTAACACCGCCAGGCCACTGACCACCCCTCGCGGAAGTGGATCGCCGGTCATGCGGCGCCCCTTCCTTGTGTTCCTCCCCGGCGCCCCGGCYGTCCAGCACCTCGATTGTCGTTCCCCGACGCTCCGCCAGCAGGCGAAGCCACGACAATCGCAAGCCATTGTGCGATTGCCGGCTCAGCCAGACCATCCGAAACGTGTTTCCGCTATGAGCCATTTTCCCAAGCTCGCGCTGAGCCTTGTGCTGGTCGCACTGTTCCACCTGACGCCGGCGGCCCTGCCGGCAGCCCTTGCCGCCGAAGCGGCGTCGGAGGCCGCCGCATCGCAGCCGGCTATCCTGACGCACGCCGAGGCGGTGGCCGAGCTCAAGCGCCTGCAGACCGAGCAGGATCGCATCAAGCAACTGGCGTCGAGCGCCACCAGCGGCACCAAGCTCGACGGGCTCGACGACGTCATCCAGCAACTGGCGACGGACGTCGACAAGCTGGCCACGGCATTGACGCCCCAGCGCGCGCAGTTGCAGGCACAGCTCGATGTGCTCGGCCCGCCGCCCGAAGCCGGCAGGACGCCGGAGGCACCCGCCGTCGTGCGGCAACGGGCTGACCTCAATGCGCGCAGGGCGCAAATGGACGTCGAGCTCAAGCAGGCGGCCGAGAGCAAGGAAAACATCGCCAACCTGAAGTCGCAACTCGGCAAGCTGCAGCGCAGCCAGATGAAGAACCAGCTCGCCTTGCGCTCGGAAAGCATCCTGAACCCGCAGTTCTGGGCGCCGTTGTCCGCGCCGTCGATGGACGACCAGGAGCGGCTGGGCGAATTCAAGGAACAGCTCGTGTCGATGCTGCAACTGGCGTGGCAGCCCGGGCAGCAGGCCGTCACCGCCGCGCTCCTCCTGCTCGCCCTCGCCGTGTGGACACTCGGCCGGCTGCTGATCGAGCGGGCGCTGGCATGGTTCTGCCTGACGCGGCTGCCGGAAAGCCGGTTGCGCCGCAGCGCCCTGGCGCTGGCGACTACGCTGACCACCCTGGTGACGACGGCCCTCGCGGTACAGATCGCCTACACCGCCTTCACCCGCCACTATGCATTGCCGCCTGAACTGCAGGACCTGCTCAGCGAACTGGCGAAGCTGACCTTGACCAGCGCGCTGATCGCGGGCCTGGGGCGGGCGCTGCTGTGCACGCGCCACCCGTCGTGGCGCCTGCCCGCGCTGGCCGACCCGGTGGCGCTGGCAATGAAGCCGTTCCCGACCGTGCTGGCCGGCCTGTTGCTGCTGGCCGGTACGCTCGAACAACTCAACCGGACCGCCGACACCAGCGTGCAGGTCACGCTGCTGGGCCGCGGCCTGGTCTCGCTGGTGGTGGTGCTGACCATCGGCGCGGCGCTGCTGCGGGCCAACCGCGTGCGCACCGCGCTGGCGGCGGCCGGTGAGCCGCCAGAAGCGCGAGCCGCGCTGGCAGGCATGATCCACGCCGGCGTGACGATCACGATCATTGCCTCGCTCGGCGCCCTGCTGGTCGGCTATATCAGCTTCGCGCGCTTCCTGACCTACGAGCTGGTCTGGTTCGACATCGTGCTGTGCAGCCTGTACCTGCTGACACGGCTGACGCGCGATATCTGCCAAGGCCTGTTCTCGTCGCATCACACCAGTGGCCGCGTGATCAAGCAGCTGTTCGGCGCGAACGACAGCCACCTGGAGCAGGTCTCCACCGTGTTGTCCGGGATTGGCGCGAGCCTGCTGCTCCTGGTGGCCGTGATCGCCCTGCTGACCGGCGGCTTCGGCACCACGCCCGTCGACCTGCTCAACAGCCTGCTGACAGTGCTCGGGGGCGAGAGGCTGCGCAGCCTCAACATCATGCCCGAGCGCATCATGAACGCGATGATCGCGCTGACGGCCGGCATCTGGCTGCTGCGCTCGGTGCGCCGCTGGCTCGACGCGGAACTGCTGCCCAAGGTCTTCACGGAGCCCGGCCTGCGCGCCTCGCTGATCACGCTGTTCAGCAATGTCGGCTACGTGCTGGTGGTACTGCTGACCTTGTCGCTGCTGGGCGTCAGATGGGAGAACCTGGCCTGGATCGTCAGCGCGCTGTCGGTTGGCATCGGCTTCGGCCTGCAGGAGATCGTCAAGAACTTCGTCTCGGGGCTGATCCTCCTGACCGAGCGGCCGGTCAAGGTGGGCGACATGGTCAGCATCGGCGGCGTGGAGGGCGACATCCGGCGCATCAATGTGCGCGCGACGGAGATCCAGCTCGGCGACCGCTCCACCGTGATCGTGCCGAACTCGCAGCTGATCTCGCAGAACCTGCGCAACGTGACCATGAGCAACAGCACCCAGGGCGTGGCGACATTGCTGCTGACCTTCCCGCTGAACATCGATCCGGAGCAGGTGCGAGACCTGCTGCTCGATGCCTATCGCGAGAACGAGACCATTCTCGACCTGCCCGCGCCGTCGGTCACGTTCAGCCAGCTCGCGCCGAACGGGATCACGCTGAGCGTGACGGGCTATGTCGGCAGCCCGCGCATCGCCACCACCACCAAGAGCGATCTGCTGTTCGAGATCCTCAAGCGGCTGCGCGCGGCCGATATCGCGCTGTCGGTGCCGCAGACGCTGAGAGTCGAGAACATGCCGGCGCCGGGCACGGAATCGCTGGCGGCGGCCGGCTAGGACCCCCGGCGCGGAAGCGGTTGGTGAGGTAGCGCTTCACCGACGTGCGCGCGAAGCCGGGACCGGCGGCGAGATCCCGCGGCCCGCCATGGGACCGGAGGACGCCGCCAGTGCCCCGGGGTGGGCAGGCCTCAGCGCGGCCCGCCCGCGTTGCCCGCGGCCTCGGCGCGCACGCGCTCTTCCTGCGCCCGCAGCTCGGGCGTGAATTCATCGCCGAAATCGGCGGCCTCGAACAGCGGGCGGATTTCGATCTCGGAGTCGCCTTCCATGGGGTTGGGGCAGCGCCTGACCCATTCCACCGCCTCTTCCATCGACTTGACCTGCCAGAGCCAGAACCCGGCGACGAGCTCCTTGGTCTCCGCGAACGGGCCGTCGATCACGCTGCGCTGGCTGCCCGAGAAGCGCACCCGCTTGCCCCTGGCGCTCGGATGCAGGCCCTCGCCCGCGAGCATCACGCCCGCCTTGACCAGTTCTTCGTTGAACTTGCCCATCGCCGCGAGCAGCTCCTCGCCGGGCATCTTGCCGGCTTCCGACTGGCTCGTCGCCTTTACCATCACCATGACACGCATCGTCTTTCTCCTGGAACAAGTGGCTGGAGCCGCGCGGCCGCGCGGCCACGAAGCCGGTTCAGGGCCCGCGGGATGCGGGCCCGACGGGCAGCTCTGACACTACGACGGGCCGGGGCACCGGAAATCGACACCGCCCGCGAAAAATCCGCGCCGCGGCAATCCTGCTCACRCGCCCGAGCGCTGTAGTCGCATCGATACGGAATACCGCTCGGCGGGATGCACGGTCACGGATACCTCGAACGCCTCGCCAGCCGTGTCCAGATAGCGGCGCACGATCTTCAGCGCCGCGGCACCCACCTCCAGCTGCAAGGCGTGCGCCATGGCCGCATCCGTCACCGTGCAGGCGCGGATGTCCTGGTAGATCTCCGCGATGTGGCGGCCATAGCGCTCTTCGATCAGCGCGCTGATCAGGGTGCCCGGCGATGCGCGCACGATGTCGCCAAGGTCCGCGTAGGCCGGATCGACATAGACGTCGGTCCAGCCGATCGGTGAGCCGCCCGCCTCCCCGACCATCCGCAGGCTGGTGATGCGCAGCCACCGCGTGCCGCTTGCGCAACCCAGCTCAGCGGCCAGCGCGCCGGTCGCTTCCAGCGACTCCACCGAGCGCACCACCCGCAGGTGTTCCGAGCCGAACTGCACGAGGTCATCCACCGAAGCCAGGGTCGGGCGAAAGACATTGGTTGGCCTGGCCGCCTCGACCCGCGTGCCTACATTCTTGCGCCGCGATACCAGTCCCAGCTGCTGAAGCTCCTGCAACGCCGCCCGGATCGTGTGGCGGCTGGTCTGGTACTGCTCGCACAACTCAAGTTCGGTCGGCAACAGCGAGCCAACCGGGAAACGTCCCGAGGTAATGCCATCCGTGAGTTCACGGGCGATGCTTGCGAAATGGGGTCTGCTCATAAGGCGGAATCTTGGGCCAGGGGAATCACATTTGTCCAGCTGCGGGTTAACACTGGTTTGCTGAATATGTTCGGACATACTAAAGTATAGATATGTCCGAACATATTGACACCCCCCTTCACCAGCACCAAGAGACCCTCATGCCGAATCCCACCCTCCCCATGGCCAGCACCGTCGTCGACTCCATCCTGTTCCGCGATGCCTTTGGCACGCAGAAGATGCGCCAGATCTTTTCCGACGGGGCGCTGATCCAGCGCTATATCGATGTCGAAGTCGCCCTGGCGGCGGCCGAAGCACGCGTCGGCGTGATTCCCGCCGAGGCGGCGGCAGTGATCGCGCGGGAATCGCGCCTCGAGCGCATCGACTTCGATCACATGCGCGAGGAAACCGATATCGTCGGCTACCCGATCCTGCCGCTCGTGCACCAGCTTGTCGCGATGTGCGGCGAGGCCGGCCGCTTCGTGCACTGGGGCGCCACCACGCAGGACATCATGGACACCGCCGTCGCGCTGCAGGTGCGCGACGCGCTCGATTCCATCGACGCCGACATCCGCGAACTGCGCGGCATCCTGGCGGGACTGGCGAAGACGCACCGCGACACGCCCATGGCCGGCCGCACCCACCTGCAGCAGGCGCTGCCGGTGACCTTCGGCTACAAGGTCGCGATCTGGCTGGCGATGTTCGATCGCCATCAGCAGCGCATCGCCGAACTGCGCCCCCGCGTGGCCGTGGTCGAATTCGCCGGCGCGGCCGGCACCCTGGCCTCGCTCGGCGACCAGGGCTTCGCGGTGCAGGAAGCGCTGGCCGAAGAACTGGGGCTTGGCGTGCCCGACACCACGTGGCACGTGGCGCGCGACGGCTTCGCCGAGGCCGTGAACCTGCTCGCGCTCGTCACCGGCTCGCTTGGCAAGATCGCGCTCGACATCATGATCATGGCCTCGACCGAGTTTGCCGAGGTCTACGAGCCCTTCGTCAAGGGCCGCGGCGCCAGCAGCACGATGCCGCAGAAGCGCAACCCCATCTCCAGCGAACTCATGCTCGCCGCATCGAAGGCCGTGCGCCAGCACGCGGGGTTGATGGTGGATGCGATGGTGCAGGACTTCGAGCGGGCCACCGGCCCGTGGCACGCCGAGTGGATCGCCATCCCCGAGAGCTTCATCCTGACGGCCGGCGCGCTGCACCAGGCCAAGTTCGCGCTCGGCGGCCTGATCGTCGACACGGAGCGCATGAAGCACAACCTCGGCATCTCCAGGGGCCTGATCGTGGCGGAGGCCGTGATGATGGGCATGGCCCCGCATATCGGCCGCCAGCAGGCCCATGACGTGGTCTACGACGCCTGCCGCACGGTCAACGAGCAAGGCGGCTCCCTCGCCGACGCGCTGGCCGCCCTGCCCGAAGTCACGAAGCACTTCGACCGCGCCGCCATCGAGCGGCTCACCGACCCGTGCAACTACCTCGGCCTCGCGCCGCAGATGGTTGACCGCGCCATCGCACGCTCCGCGCGCGTGCCTGCCTGAACTGAGGGTGGAGGAAGACAATATGTACAACGAAACCAAGCAAACCCCCGAGGCGCCGCCGCCGGCGCGCAAGCTCCCGTGGTACCGCAAGCTGGGCATGCAGGTGCTGCTGTCCCTGGTGCTCGGCATCATCGTGGGCTTCGCCTTCCCGAAGTTCGCCTCGCAGCTCAAGCTGCTGGGCGACATGTTCCTGTCGCTGATCAAGGCGGGCGTGGCCCCGCTGGTGTTTCTCACCATCGTGCATGGCATCGCGTCGGCCGGCGACGTGAAGAGCGCGGGCCGGGTCGGCTGGCGCTCCATCGTCTACTTCGAGGTGATCTCCACCATCGCGCTGGTCGTTGGCCTGCTGGCCGGCAACCTGCTGCAGATCGGCAAGGGCATGACGAGCGTTGCGGCAGGCGCCGCGCCGCCGGTCGCCAAGGCGGCGGCGCCGCAAGGCTTCCTGGAGTTCATGGCCCACATCGTGCCGGACTACTTCGTGGGCGCGTTCGCCAAGGGCGAACTGCTGCAGGTGGTGGTACTGGCCGTGATGGTCGGCATCGGCATCCTGGCGATTCCCGAAGGCCGGCGCGAGAAGATCAACGGCGGCCTGGACACCATCTCGGAGGTGCTGTTCTCGTTCATCAACCTGGTGATGAAGCTCGCGCCGATCGGCACCTTCGGCGCCGTGGCCTACTCGGTCGGCAGCAACGGCGCGGCGGTGCTGGTTGCGCTGGCGCAACTGGTGCTGAGCTTCTACGCCGTGGTGGCGCTGTTCATCGCGGTGGTGCTGGGCCTGATCGCCAGGCTGGCGGGTTTCAGCCTGTGGCGCTTCCTGCGCTACATCAAGGATGAAATCCTCATCGTGCTGGGCACCGCGTCCTCGGAAAGCGCGCTGCCGCGCCTGCTGATCAAGCTGCAGCGCCTGGGCTGCGCCAAGCAGACGGTGGGGCTGGTGCTGCCCACGGGCTATGCCTTCAACCTCGACGGCACCTCTCTGTTCATGGCGATGGGCGTGATGTTCATCTCCCACGCCTACGGGGTACCGCTCTCGCTCGATCACCAGATCGGCATCCTGCTGCTGATGCTGCTGACATCGAAAGGCGCGGCGACCGTCTCGGGCGGCTCCTTCGTGGTGTTCGCCGCGACCGTCACCTCCACCGGCATGCTGCCGGTCGAGGGGCTGGCGGTGATCTTCGGCGTCTATCGCTTCCTGTCGATGGCGATCTCGACCTGCAACACCATCGGCAACAGCGTGGCGACCGTGGTGGTGGCGAAGTGGTCCGGCACGTTCGACCCGGAAGTGGCCGCGCGCCATCTCTACCCGGAGCGCTATCCCGATGCCGCGGCCGCCGATGCCGCGCTGGACGACGGCAACCTGCTGGGCGAAGACGCCAGCGAGGCCAACCCGCATACCCCCGGCATTCCGCTGTCGAAGGCCACGACCTGAAGCTCACAAGAACATATCCGCCCACCCGGAGGAGACCATCCATGACCCGTACCAAGCCCTCGTTTCTTGCCACCCTGGCGCGCGTGGCCGGCGCCGCGGCGCTGATCGCCGCCAGCCATCCGGCCGCCGCGCAAGGCTATCCCGCCAAGCCGGTCACGTGGATCGTCCCGTTCGCCGCCGGCGGGCCCACCGATGCCCTGGCGCGCACCATCGCGGAGCGCGTATCGCGCGAAGTCGGCCAGTCGATCGTGATCGACAACTCGCCCGGCGCCGGCGGCACGGTGGGCGCGGCCAAGGCCGCGCGCGCCGCGCCCGATGGCTACACCATGCTGGTCGGCCACATGGGATACATGGGCGCCGCTCCGGCGCTGTACAAGAAGCTTGCCTACGATCCGGTCAGGGACTTCGCGCCGGTGTTCCGCTTTCCGGATACGCCGATGGTATTGATGGTCCGCAAGGACCATCCGGCCAAGGACATCCGCGCGCTGGTCGACTTCGGCAGGAAGAACCCCGGCAAGCTCTTCATCAGCAACGCCGGCATGGGCTCCAGTTCGCATCTGATCGCCGCCCTGTTCGCGTCGGCTGCCGGCATGAAGGTGTCCCTGGTGCCCTACAAGGGCGCGGGGCCGGCGCTGATCGATGTCATCGGCGGCCAGGTCGACGGCATGTTCGACCAGACCAATACCGCCTTGCCGCAGATCACGGAGTCCAAGGTGCGCCCGCTTGCGGTGACCTCGGCCACCCGCGTGGCGCAGCTCAAGGACGTCCCCACGCTGGCCGAGAGCGTGTTGCCGGGCTTCGAGGCCGCGACCTGGTACGGGATCTATGCGCCAAAGGGCACGCCGCAGGCGGCGCTCGACAAGATGCAGGAGGCTTACCTCAAGGTCATGTCGGATCCGGCGTTCACCGCGAAGATGGCAGGCCAGGCGATCCAGATGCTGCCGCGCGAACAATACACGGGCCGCGCGCTCGGCCTGCACACCGAAGCCGAGATCGCGCGCTGGAAGGCCGTGGCGGCAAAAACGAACATCTCACTGGACTGAAGACGATGACCATGACCCGAGTCGAGCACGACGCCTTCGGTCCGGTGGACATTCCCGCAGACCGCTACTGGGGCGCGCAGACGCAACGCGCCCTCGGCCTGTTCACGGTGGGCGAGGAACGCTTCCCGGCCTGCCTGATCCGCGCCTTCGGCCTGCACAAGATGGCGGCGGCGCGCGCCAACGTGCGCTGCGCGGCGCTGGACGCGGGGCTGGCGCAGAGCATCGTCGCGGCCGCCGGGGAACTGCGCGACGGCCGCTTCGACACGCACTTCCCGCTCACCATCTGGCAGACCGGCTCCGGCACCCAGACCAATATGAACGCGAACGAAGTGATCGCGAATCGCGCCAACGAGTTGCTGGGCCAGCCGCTGGGTACCAAGTCGCCCATCCATCCCAACGACCATGTCAACGCCTCGCAGTCCTCCAACGATAGCTTCCCGAGCGTGATGCAGATGGTCGCGGCGCTGGAAGTCAGAGACCGGCTGCAGCCGGCCTTCGCCTGCCTGCGCGATGCGCTCCTGGACCGCGCCCATGCCTTCGCGGACGTGATCAAGGTGGCCCGCACGCACCTGATGGACGCCGTGCCGATGCGCATGGGCCAGGCGTTCGAGGGATTCGCCGCGCAGGCCGCCAATGGTCTCGCGCGGCTCGACAGCGTGCTGCCGCGCCTGCTGGAATTGCCGCAGGGCGGCACGGCGGCGGGCACCGGCCTCAATGCACCCGCGGGATTCGACCAGGCGTTCTGCGAGGAAGCCGGCCGGCTCGCCGGCCTGGCGTTCCGCCCCAGCCCCTGCAAGGTGGAGGGCATGTCCGCGCACGATGCGCTGGTCGAACTCTCCGGCGTACTCAACGTCATGGCCACCTCCCTGACCAAGATCGCCAACGACCTGCGCTGGATGGGGTCGGGACCGCGCTGCGGCCTGGGAGAACTGACGATTCCGGATGATGGCCTGACGTCGTCGATCATGCCGGGCAAGCGCAATCCGACCATCGCGGAGGTGGCCGTGCAAGCGGCCATCCAGGTCATGGGCAATCACGTCGCGGTCACCATGGCGGGCGCATCCGGCAACTTCGAACTGAATGTCGCCAAGCCGGTGCTGATCCACAACGTGCTGCAGTCGATCCGCATCCTGTCGGACAGTGCCCGCCTGCTGGCCGAAAAGCTGGTCGCGGGACTCGAGGTGAACCAGGAGAAGCTGGCCGCCAACGTGGAGGGTGCGCTGCTCGCCGTGACCGCACTGAATCCGGTCATTGGCTACGACCGTGCCGCGCAGATTACCCGCACCGCCATCGCGCTCGGCATCACGCCGCGCGCCGCGGCGATGCAACTGGGCCTGCTGAGCGGGGAAGACTACGACCGGCTGGTCAATCCCGAGCGCATGGCGAAGGGGCTCCCCTGAACTAGTACCCCCGTGCGCGATCGACTTCGTTCAACACGGCCAGGCCGCTCCTGACCCGACGCACGTTCTCCACGCACTGCTGCGCGACGAGATCGAACGAGGCCTGGGCGGCGATATGCGGCGTGGCCAGGATGCGAGGGTGGCGCCAGAGCGCGGAGTCCGCGGGCAGCGGCTCGGCACGGTAGACGTCGAGCGCCGCGCCCGCCAGATGCCCGCTGTCCAGCAGCGCGATGAGATCGGACTCCACCAGATGCTCGCCGCGCCCCACGTTGACCAGGTATGCGCCTTGCGGCAGCTGCGACAGTCGCCTGCGATCCAGGATCTCATGGGTGTCGGCGGTCAGCGGCAGCGTGCAGACCAGGATATCGCTCTGCGACAGCAGCGTCCCGAGTTCGCTCTCGCCGGCAAAGGTGGCGATACCCGGCAAGGCTTTCCTGCTCCGGCTCCAGCCGGCCACATGAAACGCCGCGCCGTGCATGGCGCGTGCCACCGCCTGCCCGATCTGCCCGAGACCGAGGACGCCCACCCGCGTCTTCTGCGCCGGGCGAACCGGATGCCGGTGCCATTCGACCCGCAACTGCTGGGCTTCATAGCAAGGCAGTTCGCGCGTATGGCGCAATGTCACCGCCAGCACGTACTGGGCGATCTCCAGYGGCTGGCGCGGGTCGACCACGCGGGTGACCGGCATGCCGGGCGCAAGGTCTGTCGCCGAGAGCAGCTTGTCCACGCCGGCGCTCGGCGCGCTGATCAGCTTGAGAGCGGGGTACGACGAGGCGACGCCGTCTTGCAGGCTCCACGCCATGATGCACTCGACTTCCGGCACGGGGGCTTGCGCCGCGCTTGTCCACACGGGAATGTCGGGCGCAGCCTTGCGCAGTGCATCGGCCAGTGGCGCGGACAGCGATGGATGGATCAGAACCAGGATGCCCATGTTCAGGTCCTGAACGAGGGATCGATGCGGTCCAGGCGTCGCAGCAGCCCGGGCCAGACCAGGCCGGCGCCCTGGCCCTTGGTGACCTCCTTTGCCTGCCCGGCCATGCCTTCGAGGATGGATGCCGGCACGTGGGTCAGGCTGGTGCCGCCGCTTTGCGCCAGGATCTGCACGCGGCATGCGGTCTCCAGCGTGTACATGGCCAGGAAGGCTTCGGCGATGGTGCTGCCGCATGTCAGCAAGCCATGGTTGCGCAGGATCATGTTGCTGGCTGTGCCCAGGTCCGCCACCAGCCGCGCGCGCTCGGCGTCTCGCAGTGCCAGGCCTTCGTAGTCGTGATACGCGAGCGCGCTGAGCGGAAACATCGATTGCTGGGAGATCGGCAGCAATCCCTCGCGCTGCGCCGAGACGGCAATGCCGTGCAGCGTATGGGTGTGCAGCACGCACTGCACATCGGGCCGCGCCTCGTGGACTGCGCTGTGGATCAGAAAGCCGGCCGGATTCACCAGGTGCTCGGTCGGCCCGACCGGCGCGCCGCCGTGGTCCACCTTCACCAGACTGGAAGCCGTGATCTCCTCGAACATCAGCCCGTAGGGGTTGATCAGGAAGTGCTGAGGCGCGCCGGGCACGCGCGCGGAGATGTGGGTGAAGATTAGGTCGTCCCAGCGGAAATGCGCGACCAGCCGATAGCRGGCCGCCAGGTCCACGCGGGTGCGCCACTCCGCATCGGTCATGTCTGTGCCGGCATGCGGCTCGGTATGTGCTGTCATAGGTTGACTCCAGGATTTGCGGGGSGAAACTCAGTGAAGCTGTCCCATACTGGAAGCATTGCAACCTATCGTCAAATGCAATATTTTTCRGTTTTCCATGCGTAAAAACTTAATTTCATGGCCCTGAGGAAGTACCAGCACTTTGTCACCCTGATCGAGGCCGGCAGCTTTGCCAGGGCGGCGGACGAACTGCACCTGTCGCAGCCTGCCTTGACGCGCAGCATCCAGGCCCTCGAAAGCGAGCTGGGCAAGATGCTGATCGACCGGGCCTACGGGCGTGCCGCGCTGACCGCCGAGGGCCTGGTCGTGCTGGAGCGCGCGCGGCGCATGCTGCGCGAAGCCCGCGAGATGAAGCGCGACCTGGAAATGATGCAGGATCTGACCCGCGGCCATATTCGCGTAGGTTTCGGCGCACTTGCCGCGTCGTTTCTGCTGGACCCTGTGCTTGCCATGCTGCTAGGCCGCTATCCCGGCCTGCGCGTGGACGTCGAGATCGATGAGGCGCGCGCATTGGGCGAGCGGATCGAAGCGGAGGAGCTGGATGTTTTCCTTGGGGAGAGCACCAGCATCGACAAGCGTCCTCAGTTGCTCGTCGAAGACTTGCCGCCGATCGAAACCGGCTTCTTCGTGCGCGCAGGCCATCCGCTGGCGCGCAAGTCGGCAGTGGCGCTGCAAGACCTGCTGGGCTATCCGGTCGCCGGCCCGCATCTGCCGAAGAGAATCGCCGCGATGCTTCGCCAGCGCCTGGACGAACAGGTCCCCGGCACTGCTCGCGATCTGCTGACGGTGGCTTGCGACCAGTTGCTGACCGTTCGCTCGCTGGTGCTGGAAACCGAAGCGGTGGGTCTCGTGCCCAGCGAGATGATGAAGGCCGAATGCGCCGCGGGAACGGCGCGCAGGCTCGCCGTGCTGGGCTTCGATGACATGTGGTCGCCGTATGGCGTCGTCACGCTGGCCGGGCGCACGCGGTCACCGGCGACGCAGGCATTTATCGCGATCCTGCAGGAGAGCGTTGCGCGCTACAGGTAGCCGGCCAAGTCCCCGATGGATTTGCCACGCCATCCCGACGATATGCCCGGGCTTGCGCGATCGTCCGCGGCCACGTCAGAACACGCCCAGCGCGATGCCGGCCGCCAGTCCGGCGCCGAGCTCGGCACAGCGAGCGAGATCATCGGCGCTTATTTCCTTGCGCGCCAGAATGCGTTCGGGCGTCTGTGCATGGGTACAGACGATCAGGCCTGGCGCCACGCAGTTGAGCCGCCATCCGGTGGCGATGCGTTCGACCTGACGCAGTGCGTTCTGCCCGTCGCTGCCGGCGCAGATCATGGCCGCGTACGGGCGGCCGTTCACCTGGTCAAGCGCCGCGTAGTAGCAGCGATCGAAGAAGTCCTTCATCAGCCCGGACATCGAAGCCAGGTTTTCCGGCGTCGCGAACAGGTAGCCGTCGGCCGCCAGCACATCGTCCGGGCCGGTCTCGGACGCACGCTGCAGCCTGACCGCGACGCCCGACTGGGTGCGCGCCGCGCCGGCTGCCGCCTCGGCCATCTGCTGTGTTCCCCCGGTCATCGTGTGGTAGATGATCAGCAACGTCTTCATTCATGCTCCGCCATATGCAGGTCCGCGGGTCCGCGGGTCCGCGGGTCCGCAGGTCCGGTCAGCCAGGAATCGCCCAACCTGTCCGGGTTCTCGCAAAGGTAGCCCTCGATTCCCGTCGACGTCAACTTCGGCAAGCGAGCAGGCGCTTGCGGGCCGCATGGCAGGGCTACCCGCCTTTCTTGCGTGATTCGCTTGCCATCGCGGGCTTTTGAAACTGCGCCACCAGGAAGTCGATGAACGTCCTTGCACGGGCGGTCTGATTTCGACGTTGCGGGTAGTAGACAAAGAGATCGGCCGACGGCAGCGCGAAATCGGGCAATACCACCCTCAACCTTCCGCTTTCCAGATACTTCGCCAGATCCCACTCGGACCGTATCAGGATTCCATGGCCATCGAGCGCCCAGCCGAGCACGATATCGCCGTCATTGCTGGACAGCGCGCCGTCAACCTTCACCACTTCACTCTGCCGCTTGTGCAGAAACCGCCAGACGCCGTGGGCGCCGTCGTTCTGCCTGTGGATGATGCAACGGTGGCTTACCAGTTCGGCGAGCGTCGTCGGCGTCCCGAACTTGTCGAGATAGACCGGTGACGCGCAAAGAAACCGGCGGTTCGACATGATCCGCCTGGCGTTCAAGCGATTGTCGGGCAAGGCCCCGAACCGGATCGCGAGATCGAACCCGCTCTCGACCAGGTCCACGGGCCTGTCAGTGACCTCCAACTGCACTTCGACGTTGGGATAGCGCCTGGCGAAATCGGAGACGAGCGGCGCAATGGTGGTGCGACCGAAGCCCAGCGTGGCGTTGACACGCAGGAGACCGCGAGGCTCGGCTCCGCTGCTCGATACGGCATCTTCCATTTCACGAAGGTCCGCGAGGATCCGCGTCGCATAGGCGAGGTAGGTTTCGCCTTCGTTGGTCAGGCTGATGCTGCGTGTCGTGCGGTTGACCAGGCGCACGCCCAGCCGGCCCTCCATGAGCGCCAGCCGCTTTGTCGCCGCCGGCGGCGTCAGGTCGAGTTCGCGCGCCGCGGCCGACAGGTTGCCGTGACGCGCCACCAGCACGAAGAACTCCAGTTCGGAGGCGAGGTCAGTTTTCACTCAAAGTGAATAATCAAATTAATTTGATTCAATTTTAGTTCACGCTCCAGCCACTAAGCTACCGATTCCCACACCCCACGCACCGTAGCGCCAGCGCGCCAGGAGACACAGCATGAGAATCGTCGAAATCCGCGAAAAGACCCTCCCCATCAGCTCGCCCATCCGCAACGCCTATATCGACTTCAGCAAGATGACGCTGAGCCTCGTCGCCGTGATCACCGACGTGATCCGGGACGGCAAGCCCGTGGTTGGCTACGGCTTCAATTCGAACGGCCGCTATGGCCAGGGCAAGCTGATGCGCGAGCGCTTCATCCCGCGCCTGATGGAAGCCGATCCGGAATCACTCATCGACGCCACCGGCGACAACCTGGACCCCCACAAGATCTGGGACACGATGTTCACGAACGAGAAGCCGGGCGGCCACGGAGAGCGTTCCGTGGCGATCGGCACCATCGACATGGCCGTCTGGGATGCCGTGGCAAAGATCGAAGGAAAGCCACTGTTCCAGTTGCTGGCGGATCGCTACGGCAACGGTACGCCCGATCGCAAGGTCTTCGTGTATGCAGCCGGCGGTTACTACTATCCCGGCCAGGACCACGACAAGCTCAAGGACGAAATGCGCAGCTACATCGATCGTGGCTACACGGTCGTCAAGAAGAAGATCGGCGGCGCATCGCTCGACGAGGATCTGCGTCGCATCGATTCGATCCTGAGCGTCCTGCAGGATGGCCAGAAGCTGGCGGTCGACGCCAATGGCCGCTTCGGCCTCGACACCGCGATCGAGTACGCCAAGGCGCTTTCGCAGTACGACCTGTTCTGGTACGAAGAGCCGGGCGACCCGCTAGACTTCGAACTGCAGGCGACCCTGCGCAACTACTACGCCAACCCGATGGCAACCGGCGAGGATCTCTTCTCGATGCAGGACGCCCGCAACCTGATCCGCTACGGCGGCATGCGCCCGGACCGCGACTACCTCCAGTTCGATTGCGCACTGAGCTACGGCCTGGTCGAGTACCTCCGGACCCTCGACATGCTCAAGCAGCATGGCTGGTCGGCCAGCCGCTGCATCCCGCACGGTGGCCATCAGATGTCGCTGAACATCGCCGCCGGCCTGGGCCTCGGCGGCAACGAGAGCTACCCGGACCTGTTCCAGCCGTTCGGCGGCTTTCCCGATGGCGTCAAGGTCGAACAGGGCTATCTCACCATGCCGGACCTGCCAGGCATCGGCTTCGAAGCCAAGTCCGACCTCTATCGCGTGATGCAGGAACTGTCGGCCTGAGCGGCATAGCCAGGGCAAGAAACATACAACGGAGACAACCATGTCGAACAAGCAAGCGGCTTCCTATGCCGTCACCCTTTGTCTTGCCGGCGGTGCACTTGCCGCCCCGGGTCCCGCGTACGCCGAGTACCCGGCGAAGCCTGTCACACTGGTTGTYCCGTTCGTCGCCGGCGGCCCGAGCGACAAGATCGCTCGCGATGTGGCAGAGGCATTGCGCAAGACCCTGGGGCAGACGGTCCTGGTCGAGAACACAGCCGGCGCGGGGGGAACGATCGGTACAGCGCGCGTTGCGCGCGCCACGCCGGACGGGTACACGCTGCTGGTACATCACATAGGCCTGGCCACGGCGCCGTCGCTTTACAAGAAGCTGGGCTACAAGACGGCCGACCTGGAGTTTCTCGGTCTGATCAACGAGGCGCCCTCGACCCTGATTGGCAGGCCAAACCTGCCGCCGAATGCGCTACCCGATCTCCGCAAGTTCATCGCGGAGAATGGCGCAAAGCTGAACCTCGCCAATGCCGGAGCGGGTTCCGCCTCCCATCTGTGCGGCCTCATGCTGCAAAGCGCGCTCAAGAGCAATATGACCTCTGTGCCTTACAAAGGCACGGCTCCCGCCATGTCCGACATCATGGGCGGCCAGGTCGACCTGATGTGCGAGCAAGCCACGAACAGCACACCCCAGATCGAGGCCAGGAAGGTGAAGGCCTACGGTGTGACCAGCGCACAGCGATCATCTGTGCCCGCGCTGGCAAGCATTCCGACCCTCAGCGAAGGAGGGCTGGCGGGTTTCAACTTCACCGTCTGGCATGGCCTCTACGCACCGCGCGGGACGCCGCCAGCGGTACTGGCAAAGCTCAACACGGCCCTGCGCGCCGCGCTGAAGGACGCGGCGCTCATCAAGCGCGAAGAAGCGCTCGGCGTCACGGTCGTCAGCGACGACCGCCTTTCGCCGGCCGGGCACAAGAAGTTCTTCGACGGCGAGGCCAATCGCTGGTCGAAGATCATCCAGGACGCCGGCATCCAGCCCGAGTGATTCCCCTGTTCGCGCATCCCCGGCACAGGCTGCGCGGGCAGGCCGGTTCCCTTGGGAGAATGTCGCGCCGGCCCGCTCCTTGTCCGCCCTCCGCGACAAAGCGCGGCGTGACCCTGACGATCAGCCGGCCAGGCACCACCGGCCAGAATCCTGGCACACACCGGCCCTTGCACCGTTCAGCCAGACCTGCTCTTCATTCAGTTGCAGCGAGGTCGAGGCAGAGATGTCGAAGTCAACCTCGAGCGCGTGCCCGACACCGGCATCCTCGATGGGAAGCTCCCAGGTCAGGAATAGCTGGACCCAGTCGTGGCCGGGCGGGAAGTCGCCCACGTCGAAGCCGCTGCTGTGGCGTGGAATGACGCCATGGGGCTGGCAAGTATCGAATATCACAACCGTGCCCCGGCTCAGGGGGATGCGCAGTCCCAAAGAGGGGAAATGCAAGTCCAGGCCCTTGTCCTCGCTCAGGAAGAGGTTGCAGAAGGCCGCGCCGCCATATTGCTCGCCGTCATGGTGGTACCTCGCGCCGCGGCAGGCCATGAGGGCGATGTCACTGGCGGCAAGCACCCCGGGTAGTCCGAGCGCGCACGTCCAATCGGACGCCGCCTGCACGCAACGCGTGTAGTCCGGCCAGCGCGCCCGCGCTCGTGCCAGGGGCATGGCTTCGACATCCCCGGGTTCCAGGATCAGGCGTGACGATATCTCCCTTGCCCAATCCGCAAGCAGACGTGCAGGGGGCACGGGGACGTCGACCGTGCCTGACAGCACGATGTCGCTCACGCGCCGGCTGCGGATGGCGTCGCCACTCCAGAAATAGGAAGTGAGGAGGTCCCGTGGCTGATGCTGTTCAGGGCGGCTCATCTGCCAGGACGCTTCGGCATCGACATGCCCCAGCCCGGCTACGAGCGCAGGCCGAACAAGCCGTGCCAGAACGAATCGAAGGTGCCGGGGTGACGCCTGGACCGCGTCGCCTCATCGGCATTTGACGCCGCCGCGCCGGCAGGCGTCGGGGCGGCTTCGCTGTGTGGCGCGTCCGCGGCCGGCGCACCTGCCCGCCGCGACTCCTGCAAGGCCCATACGCTGTCCGCGATGCGTGCCGCCAGCTCCGCCTCGCAGTCACGGCCGAGCAGCACGCCGAAGAGGACTTCGCGGTTGTGTCCGTCGTCGGCAAAGCGCATCGCGATCGCGACCATCTTCTCGTAGTGTTCCTGCGCGACGCGCTGGGCTTCGCGTTGCGCCTCGCACTCCTGTTCTTCCTGCGCCTCGCGTTCAGCCTGCCAGCGCTGCATCTCCTGCTCGAATACCTCGTCGTAGATCCGGCGCTGCTCCGCATCGGAAAGAATGCCGTAGGCATCGCGGATTTCCTGGAACGCCTTGTGCGCCTCCGCCTCGCGGCCAAGATTGCGGTCGGGGTGCCACTTCATCGCGGCGCGGCGGTAGGCACGCTTGATCTCGTCGAGGGTGGCGTCCGATTGCACGCCGAGGGTCGCGTAGAGGGTGGTCATGGGCCTGGGGCGGCTGCTGGGGAGCGTTCATCCTAGCACGGGGTGACCCGCCAGCACGGTCACCGCCGCGTCGTCGTGGCGCCGTTGCCGACAAGGCACTTATGCGCGTATCGCCGCCACCCGGCACGGCGCACGCCTCGGTGCGGGCGGCACGCCATCCATCGACCCGCCGCCTCACCACTCAGGCATCACATCTTTACTACACTTCATGACAGGGGGTGCCGTCCATCGACGCACTGATGAGAGCCTGGTCTGGCGGGCCTCCATCCGCGCTGGTGGYCGCCAGGCGAACGCTTGAATAAGCGCTGGCTACGATACTTTGCGCTACGCCCGCGCAAGCCGATACCTGGCGGGTCTGCTCCCCCACGCCACGAAGGAGCCTTGGGATGGCCGGGAGTATCCGTAAGCCGACCGGTAACGGCGAACAAAAGCCAATCGCGCTCGCTTTGCAGGGCGGCGGGATGCATGGTGCGTTCACGTGGGGAGTCCTCGACCGCTTGCTCGCGGATGGGAGATTCACCATCGAAGGCATCAGTGCGACGAGTGCGGGCGCGATGAATGCCACCGTGCTCGCCCACGGCTTGCTGCAGGGCGGGCACGACCGGGCGCGCGAGGCGCTCCACGAATTCTGGCTCGCGATCGCGCAATCGGCAAAGAAGCACAGCCCGTTCCGCTGGATGCCCTGGCTAAAGGGAACCCATAGCTTTGGACTGAACTACTCGCCCCTTTACGCGATGGCGGACATCGTTCTCCGGATTCTGTCGCCATACCAGTTCAATCCCAGCAACAGCAATCCGCTGCGGGATGTCCTCGAGCAACAGGTCGACTTCGCGGTGCTGCGCAAGCAATGCCCGATACAGCTTTATCTGTGCGCGACCAATGTCGAGACCAGCAGGATACGCATTTTTTCAAGCACGGACATTTGCATCGAGGCCGTGCTGGCTTCGGCCTGTCCGCCCACCCTGTTTCAGGCTGTGCCGATAGACGGCGAGTACTTCTGGGATGGCGGCTATGTCGGCAACCCGGCAATTTTTCCGCTGATCTATCACTGCAATACAAGCGACGTCGTGATTGTCCACATCAATCCGATCGTGCGCCCTGGCGTGCCGACCACCGCCGTCGACATCCTCAATCGCGTCAATGAAGTGAGCTTCAACTCATCGCTCATGCGGGAGATGCGCGCGATTGCCTTCGTGACTTCGCTGATCCAGCAAGGCAAGGTCAATCGAAGCGAGATGAAGGAAATGCTGATCCACTCGATCAGGTCTGACGAGACCATGAGCGCCCTCGGTGCGTCGAGCAAGTACAACGCCGACTGGGACTTCCTTTGCTCCCTGCGCGACAAGGGGAGGACCGAGGCCGAGGCATGGATCAAGGAAAACTACGATCATGTTGGCCAGCGCTCGAGCATCGACATCAAGAAGGAATTTCTTTGAGGATCGCGATCGCGAGCCATGTCCGCTCGGGCATTGGCCCTTCGCGCGCCGATGATCCGGCCACCGCCTCCGTGCGAGCGCCGAGGCCGCCCCCCATTTCTCCCTCCCCGACGCCCCGGCGGATAGGTGCGTCCACACGACCGACCGGCTCCGTGTCGTGCCGCGCCGGCATCCCGCCGTTCTGACAGCAGCACATATCCTGCGCGCCTGCATGCCCTGGCTGCGCCGCGGTGGTGCGCGAGGTGCCAGCGGCGACGCCTGGCGGCACGCCGGGGAGCACCGCCCTGCCCGTGCAGGCAATGGCGATTTCAGGGGCAACCGCCAGGCAGCGCTTTGTCCACTTCGAACCAGCGCGCGGGAAATTGGGAGTCGCGCCGGCTGATGAAGCTGTGCACCTGATTTGTTCCTGCCGCGCAAGACTGATTCGCCTTGGCGGGTATGCGAGTTCGACGGCGATGCGCCTAGATTGGTGCCCAAGGGTAACGAGCAATCCCCGGGCGGCGCCAGGCGGCATCCAGGACGACAGCGGCTCGTTTCACTGGCTGGACTCGCAGAGTCCGCCATCACACGGCGAGCATGCCGGACTGCACACCAGGAAGGAAACATCATGAAGATTGCAAACATCGAGACGATACCCCTGCGCATTCCCTTCACGGCGGGGGGCCGATCAGATGACGCCGTGTGGGGCAAAAGCGGATTGCAGACCGCTGACTCGCTGGTCGTCAAGGTCACGACCGATACGGGCGTGGTCGGCTGGGGCGAGA
Source organism: Cupriavidus sp. 05N40 (assembly GCF_056397305.1). NCBI lineage: Bacteria > Pseudomonadati > Pseudomonadota > Betaproteobacteria > Burkholderiales > Burkholderiaceae > Cupriavidus > Cupriavidus sp. 05N40. Next base: position 8,197 of record NZ_JBFTND010000058.1, on the reverse strand, counting down.
CGTTCGGCTTCATGGCGGTTCCTCCGGCCAAGGTCGTGATCGACACGATTCTCGCGCCCGAAATCATCGGCCGGGATGCCTCGCAGCTCGAGAAGCTGATGCTCGACCTGCAAAAGAAGTTCCATGTATTCGGGCGCAGTGGCGCCTTCATCCACAGCCTTTCCGCCATCGACATCGCGCTATGGGACATCGCAGGCAAGGTCGCGGGAAAGCCGGTCTACCAATTGCTCGGAGGCAGTAGCGCCACCTCGCTGCGGGCCTATGCCAGCCTGACCCGGTACTCCGACCCGGATCTCGTCAGGGAAAACGTGGCGCGCGCGCTGAACGACGGATTTCGCCATCTCAAGCTGCACGAGATCGATGTCGAGAGCGTCCGCGCGGCGCGCGAGACGGCCGGTGACGACGTCGACATCACGCTCGACGTCAACTGTCCGTGGACGGTCCGCGAAGCGCTCGACATGGCGGAAAAGCTTCGGCCTTTCAACCTGCGATGGCTCGAAGAGCCGGTCTGGCCGCCGGAAAACTATGCCGGGCTCGCGCGCGTCAGGCAGGAAGGCCGCATCCCCGTCGCCGCCGGCGAGAACGCCTCGACGTTGATGGACTTCCAGCATCTGTTCGAAGCCAAGGCTGTCGACTTCATCCAGCCGAGCCCGGCGAAGATGGGCGGCCTGACCGAATTGAAGAAGGTGTACGCCCTGGCCAATGCCAACAATGTCACGGTGATGGTCCACACGTTCTACGATGGTCCCGGCCTGCTCGCCAGTGTGCACGCAAGCGCCGCGCTGGGCGGTCCCGATGCGCTCGTCGAATGGCGCTATTTCGACCTCGAGGCACAGCTCTACGGCGACGCCATCATCCCGAAGAACGGTGCGTTCGCCGTGCCGCAAGGTGCGGGTCTCGGCATCGAGCCCAGCGCGGAAGTGATCCGCGACTACCGGGTGGCCTGATCAGGCCATGCATGAAGGCACGGCGCGCAAGAGGCGCCGTGCATCAAAGGCGATCGCGTGCCGGGCGAAGGAACAGACCTGACGGTACGGATGCCAAATCCAAGGAGTGTCATCATGCTGGACCGTATCGCAGGGCCCCTGCTGCCGGTTGCGTTTGTCATCGTGCTCGGATTTCTCGCGGGCAAACGCGGCAAGCTCAACCATTCGGATAGTCTCGTCATCAGCCGCCTGGTTCTCAACTGGATCTTCCCCGCCCTGCTGCTGGTCGGCATGGCCGGCACGCCGCGTTCGCAGTTGCTGGATTTCCGGTTCGTCGTCGCAACGTTCATCGGCATCATGGGGATGTACGCCGTGGCGTTCGCGCTCGGCTGGTTTCGCTATCGCGAGCTCAAGGCCGCCACGCTGAAGGGCTTCGTGGTCGGCTACCCGGACGCTGCCTTCATGGGCATCCCGATCCTGCAGGCCATGTTCGGCCCCAGCAGCCTGTATTCCGTACTGGTGCTCAACCTGGTCGCAAGCCTCGTGATGATTCCGCTGACCACGATGCTGCTCACGGTCGCCAGTGGCAAAGGCAGCGGCGCCAAGGCCTTCGTTGCGAGCGTATCGGGCGCCGTCCGCCGGCCGCTCATGTGGGCGCCCGCCATCGGCATCCTGCTCTCCCTGTTCGCGGTCAAGCTCCCGCCGGTAGCGGCCGAATCGCTCAATCTGCTCGGCAAGGCAACGCCCGGCGTTTCGCTGTTCTGCCTCGGCCTGATCATGTCCTCCGTGCGGCTGAATCTTTCCAGCGAGGTGTGGGTGAACATGGGACTCAAGCTGCTCGTGCACCCGGCCCTGATGATTGGCGCAACCATTCTGCTTTCGGTCAAGGGTCTCTACGCTCAACAGATGATCCTGCTGTGCGCGCTGCCGTCCGCGACGATTCCGGCCATGTTCGCCAACGAAGCCGGCGCCTATCGGAGCGAAGCGGCAACGTCCATCCTCACCAGCACGGTCATGTCTCTCGTGACGTTCTCGATCGCGATCTATCTGATCGACGGCGGTCTTGCGGCAGCCTGAGCGCGGCTCGCCAGCCACGCCGCTTCCGCGGGTCGGCTGCAAGAGGACACGGGCCAGCGGTTGAAGCCGGCCGATAGCAGCGGCCGGCTCATGGACCTTACAAGAACGGAATGGCCCCTCAGGGATCCCTCGGGGATTTGAACTTGCGGGGCCTCTTCTTTCGAGGCAGACGCTCGAAAAGGCCGGGATGCGGGTAGTGGGGCGATGCTGTCAGACGGCTGCGATCGGCCCGTACCGGCCGATCGCGCGCTTATGCGGATCGCAATCGAATTACCGCTTTGCCGAGCCCATGGACAAGCGCGACATCATGACGTCTGTCGCGGGCCGCCCCAACAGGCCAGGCCGCCCTCCCCCGAGGGCGTGGCTCGCGACTCAACTCCCGACAGCGTCCACAGCCGTGCGCGGCTTGGCCGCGGCCTTCTGATGCGCGTCCACGTCCAGCTCGCGCTCCGCGGCGTCGCCGGTGGCACCCTTGTAGTAGAGATGCACGCCGATGGCCAGTGAGTCGTGGCGGATTTCCTGGAGTGCCTTCCACGCCTTGGACGGATCGCGGAACACCAGGTAGTGCGCTTCCTGCGAAACCAGGTCCGCGACCTGGTGCAGCCCGTGCCCGTGCAGCGCGCTGACGAGCGCGTCGAGGCTGCGGTGGGTGCGGGCGTCGGTGCGCGGGTAGAGCATGTGCAGCACGGCGACGCGCTGCTCCGCGACCAGCGCCGACAGGGCGACAACGATTTCCTGATGGTTGAGCGCGCTGACGATGTGCTCGGGGTCGCCGACATGCCTTGCGAACAGGGCTTCGAGAATGGAACTCATAATGCACTCCTTTGCTGCTACGGCTGACTGCTGGCTGGGGACGGCGCGCCGACCGGGTCGACGCGGCTGCCTGGCTCCGGCGGCTCTCTTGCCGGAGACGCTGAGCGGAAGCCAGGCGGTTCACGCAATGTACGCCGCCTGGAACCAAGGGAAAACCCTAGATTCGTCAATACACTGTTCTGTAAAGGAAACAATGGCGACGGAACCTGTACGCCTGGATGCAATACACGGTGCGTGGCGGCACCCATACTGACTTAACGCCCGCCCCCGCTTCGCCGTAGACTTCCTCTAATACCAGCCACGCCGAAAGCACCCCGAACTCCCTATAATCGAACGCTCGTTCATATCCAGGGCGCCCCATGCGGCGCCCGCCGTGGTTCAGGAGACGCCATGCCCGCCGCCAAACAACTGCCCCCGGTTCTGCAGAACCTGTCGCTGCCCGTCATTTCCTCGCCGATGTTCATCGTCAGCTACCCCGAACTGGTGCTGGCGCAGTGCAAGGCGGGTATCGTCGGTTCCTTCCCCGCGCTGAACGCGCGCCCGGCGGAGATGCTGGGCGACTGGCTGACGCAGATGCAGGAGGATCTGGCCAGCTTCCGCGCGGCCAACCCGGGCGCGGCGGTGGGCCCGATCGCGGTGAACCAGATCGTGCATGCGTCCAACGCGCGGCTGGAGCACGACATCAAGGTGTGCGTGGACCACAAGGTGCCCATCTTCATCACGTCGCTGCGCGCGCCGCCCAAGGAAATGATCGACGCGGTGCACAGCTACGGCGGCATCGTGCTGCACGACGTCATCAGCATCCGCCACGCGGAGAAGGCCATCGAGGCCGGCGTGGATGGCCTGATCCTGGTGGCCGCCGGCGCCGGTGGCCACGCGGGCACGCTGTCGCCGTTCGCGCTGGTGGGCGAGGTGCGCAAGATCTTCGACGGCGTGATCGCGCTGTCGGGCTCCATCGCCACCGGCGAATCGGTGCTGGCCGCGCAGGCCATGGGCGCGGACTTCGCGTACGTGGGCACGCGCTTCATCGCCTCGCAGGAAGCGCACGCGAGCGAGACCTACAAGCAATCGATCACCACCTCGGCCGCGGCAGACATCATCTACACCAACCTGTTCACCGGCGTGCACGGCAACTACATCCGCGAAAGCATCCTGGCGTCCGGGCTGGATCCGGAGAACCTGCCGCTGGCGGACAAGAGCAAGATGGACTTTTCCAGCGGCGCTTCGAAGGCGAAGGCCTGGAAGGATGTGTGGGGCGCTGGCCAGGGCGTGGGCCAGATCCACGACATCCCCACCGCCGGCGAAATCGTGGCGCGCATGAAGGCGGAGTACAACGAGGCGCGCGCGCGCCTGGGGCTGGCGGTCTGAATACGGCGCCGCCCGCAAGCGCCAACGCCGGCTCCGCTGCGCGCAGCCGCCGCGAGCGGGTGCTGCGCGCGCTGTTCGTGGCGCTCGGCGCGCTCAGCCTGCTGCTGGGCATCGTCGGGATCTTCCTGCCGGTGTTGCCCACCACGCCGTTCGTGCTGCTGGCCGCGGCGTGCTTCGCGCGCGGCTCGGAACATTTTCATGCGCGGCTGCTGGCGCATCCGCGCCTGGGGCCGCTGGTGCACGACTGGCAGCAGCACCGCAGCGTGCCGCTGCGCGCCAAGTGGCTGGCCATCGGCACCATGTGGCCGTCGCTGGGCGCCACGGCGTGGTTCTTGCGCGAGCGCCCCTTCGCCTCGGTTGCCCTGCTGGCCTGCGCGGCGGCCGTGACCGCGTGGCTGCTGTGGCTGCCGACGCGGCCGCGCGGCGGCTATGCGCAGTCCGCCACGGACGGCGCAGCCTGAGCGCGCCGGCTCAGGCCACCTCCTCGCCCTGCGCCGCCGCCGCGGCTGCCGCACGCGCCTTGAACCAGCCGAAGTAAGCCACCGTCAGCGCCACCAGGAATGGCACGCCGAACACCAGCGTCATGCGGAACGCCTGCGTGAACGCCGTGGTGAGCATGACGGCCAGCATCAGCCCCGCGCCCAGCAGCGTGAGCACCGGAAAGCCCCACATGCGAAAGCGCAGCGGCGCGTCGCCCCGGGCCCGCCACGCGCGGCGGAAGTAGTAGTGGGTGATAAAGATCATCATCCACGTGAACAGCGCGCCGAACATCGACACGGCCATCATGATGGTGAACGAAGCATCCGGATAAACGATGCTCACCAGCGTGGCGATGCCGATGCCGCCGGTGGACAGCAGCAGCGCCGGCAGCGGCACGCCGCGCGCGCTGAGCTGGCCCAGTTGCCGCGGCGCGTAGCCCGCGCGCGAGAGGCTGAACATCATGCGCGTGGTGATGTAGAGCTGGCTGTTCATGGCCGACAGCGCGGCCACCAGCACCACGAAGTTGATCACGCCGGCCGCGCCCGGGATGCGGATGGCTTCCATCACCTTGACGAAGGGGCTCTGGTCATGGCCGGCGGCCGTCCACGGCAGGATGGCCAGCATCAGCGCGAGCGTGAGCAGGTAGAACAGCACCAGCCGCACCATGGTGGAGCGGAACGCGCGCATGACCGCGCGCTCCGGGTCCTGCGCCTCGCCGGCGGCCACGGCGATCATCTCGATGCTCAGGTAACTGAAGATGGAGACGATGACGGCTATCCACGTGCCCCGGATGCCGTTGGGAAAAAAGCCGCCGTGCGCGGTGTAGTGATGGAAGCCGGCCTGCTGCGCGCCGCCGCCGACCAGCGTCGGCGCGCCGAAGACCACGTAGGCGCCGAGCAGGATGAAGCCGACGATGGCGGCGATCTTGATGACCGAGAACCAGTACTCGACCGCGCCGAAGATATCGACGCTCAGCGCGTTGACCAGCACCAGCGCGCCCGAGAACGACACGATCCAGAACCACCCCGGCACCGCCGGGAACCAGTACTTCATGTAGAGCGCGGTGGCCGTGACCTCCGCCCCGACCGCCAGCACGATGCAGGCCCAGTAGGCATAGCGCACCAGGAAGCCGGCCAGCGGGCCGATGTAGTGCTCGGCATAGGCGCCGAACGAGCCGGAGGTGGGGTGCGCGACCGTCATCTCGGCCAGGCAGCCCATCAGCAGCAGCGCGATGAACGCGCCGATGGCGTAGCTCACCAGCACGCTCGGGCCGGCAAAGCCGATGGCGAAGCCGCTGCCGAGGAACAGGCCGGTGCCGACCGCGCCGCCGATGGCGATCATGGTCATCTGGCTGGCGCTGAGGCTGCGCCGCAGCCCCTTCTCGCGCTCGACGATCTGCTGGAACTGCTGCGGGGGATTGGTCATGGCTTGTCTCCTTCGGGTGGCCGGCCGCGCCGGCGCGAGGCCTGGCTGTTGCCTCGTCCGGCGCGGGCCGCATGGTCCCCGGAACCGGGGGCTGGGGGATGCGGGACGCCGCGGCTCAGAAGATGTGGCGGATGCCGAGCGCCACGCCGGTCTGGTTGCCGCGCCCGGGCAGCTCGGTGGCGGCGCCGCCGCTGACGACGTTGTGGTCCACCGTGCCGTACAACTGCGTGCGCCGCGACAGCGCGTACTCGGCCAGCATCACGCCCGCGTAGCGCCGGCCACCGTTGCCGGCGATGCCGTTGGCGTTGCGGATGCGGTCGTGGTAGAAGACGGCGGTCAGCGCCAGCGCCGGCATCACCTGACAGGTCAGGCCGGCGTAGACGGTGTCGTCCCTGCGCGGGTTGGCCGTGAACGTGCCATAGCCGACGGTGCGGGAGGCATCGTTGAGCGCCGCATCGAGCGAGCCGGTGGCGTCCCTGCCGCCGAGATAGCCGAGGAAATACTTGCCGGCGCCCACCGCGTAGCGCGCGGCCGCGCCCCACATGCGCTGCGTGTTGCTGGCGGCGTCGCGCGTCTCCTGGTAGACGCCGCCCACGCTGACGCCGCCGAAGGTGTAGGCGGCACGCGCGCCCCAGTACGCATTGCGGCCCACGCTGCCGGGCTGCTCGCCGAAGCCGTAGCTCGCGCCCACGTTGAGGCCGCCGAAGCTGCCGTCATAGCTGACGGCGTTGTCGACGCGGCCCACGGTGATGAAGTACGGCCAGTAGTTTGCGATGTAGTTGGCGATGCCGAGCGGGTCGAAGTCGCCGAACAGGTTAAAGCCCTCGGTGGACTGGCGGCCGAGCCGCAGCGTGCCGAGGCTGCCGGACAGGCCGACGTAGGCGTAGCGGCCGAACAGCCGTCCGCTCTGGTTGGCGCGGCCGGTCTGCGGGTCGAAGCCGTTTTCCAGGCGGAAGATGGCCTTGAGGCCGGCGCCCAGCGTTTCCTCGCCGCGCAGGCCGAAGCGGCTGTTGGTCACGGCGCCGTTGGCCTGCCCGATGTCGTGGTCGTCGGCGGCGTTGGCGTGGGTGGTGAAGCGCACGCTCTGGTCGACGATTCCGTAGAGCGTGGCCGAGCCCTGTGCGCAGGCGCTGCCCGTGACGAGCATGCCCGCCAGCAGCGGGGGGCAGAATGTCTTCATCGATGCGTCTCCTCTCTTTTTGTTTTTCCGGCTCCGCGCGCCTCGCGGCGAAAGAGCCTGCCTGATACGTGGCACCGCATGCCAGCCAGTGCTTTTGCGTCCAGGGAGAGGTATATTAACAAACAGATAATCTAATTTTCTTCGAGTTATTACCGAATTAAATCATCTTGCGCTGCATTTATTTCGTACAAGACCGATTTTTCGGTTAAATATTCAGAATGAAACTTGACCTGATCGATGTCCGCATCCTGCGCCACCTGACCCGCGACGGAAAAACCACGAACCAGGAACTGGCCGAGGCCGTGAACCTGTCCGCCTCGGCATGCTTCCGGCGGGTGAAGCTACTGGAAGAGGCCGGCGTGATTGCCGGCTACCGCTGCGTGCTCGACGCCAAGGCGCTGGGCATGGAATTCGAGGCGCTGGTCCAGGTATCGATGCGCACCGACGTGGAGCGCTGGCACGAAAACTTCGTGCAGGCCCTGAACGGCTGGCCGGAGGTGGTGACCGCGCGGATCGTGTCCGGCCCATCCAACTATGTGCTGACCGTGCGGGCGCGGAACCTTGAGCATTATTCCGAATTTGTTGTCAACCGCTTGCATAAGGCGCCGGGGGTGATGGCGATTAATTCTAATATTGTGTTGGCTACGGTTAAGAGGACGGGGTCGGTTTTGGAGATTTTTGAGATGGGATAAGTCTTAGATTTTTACTCAGAATCTTAACTTCAAAGGCGAAGTCTTAAAGACTAAGACTCAAAGTCTCAAAGAGGGCTCGGGCCTTTTTGGTCCTTCAGGCGCATGCAAGTGCGCCTGTCTCTGTGGGCCTAGCGGCGCGGGCTTGGTAGCCCGTTCGGGCACATGTAAGTGTCACTTTTCTTTTCTCGAAAAGAAAAGTAACCAAAAGAAAGCGATTCTTGCAGAAGGCTGGGCGC
>NZ_JBFTND010000057.1:0-34343 GCF_056397305.1 Cupriavidus sp. 05N40 | reverse complement strand
CAGCCGTCTTGCAGTGCGCTTCGCTGCCGGTTCCGCGGTCCGTTTTGCAGTTCGTTTTGCCCCCCATCTCGCAGCAAGTCAACGGAAGAACCACACTACGGGAGTCGCTCCATGCTCAAGATCAGGAAAGCCGTATTTCCGGTAGCCGGACTCGGCACGCGCTTCCTTCCCGCCACCAAGGCAAGCCCGAAGGAGATGTTGCCGGTCGTCGACAAGCCGCTGGTCCAGTACGCCGTGGAAGAGGCCATCGCGGCCGGGATCACCGAGCTGATCTTCGTCACCGGGCGCAGCAAGCGTGCYATCGAGGACCACTTCGACAAGTCGTACGAAGTGGAGGCGGAATTGCTGGCGCGCGGCAAACAGTCACTGCTCGACCTGGTGCGCGGCATCAAGCCCGCCCACGTCGATTGTTTCTATGTGCGGCAGGCGGAGCCGCTCGGGCTCGGCCACGCGGTGCGGTGCGCCAGCAAGCTCATCGGCGACGAAGCGTTCGCGGTGATCCTGGCCGATGACCTGCTGGACGCGCGCACACCCGTGCTCAGGCAGATGATCGAGGTCTTCGACCACTACCACAGCAGCGTCATCGGCGTGGAAGCGATCCGGCCAGAGGATTCCCGCTCCTACGGCGTGATCGAAGGCAAGCCGTGGGACGAGCGCGTGTTCAAGATGTCCGGCATCGTGGAAAAGCCCGCGCCCGAGGCGGCGCCGTCCAACCTGGGCGTGGTCGGGCGCTACGTCCTGATGCCCAGCATCTTCGCGCACCTGAACGCGCTCACGCCGGGCGCCGGCGGCGAGCTGCAGCTGACGGACGCGATCCAGGCGCTGCTCGGCCATGAACAGGCGCTCGCTTACCGCTACGAAGGCCGCCGCTTCGACTGCGGCAGCAAGCTCGGCTACCTCAAAGCCACGGTGGAGTTCGCGCTGCGCCATGCCGAGGTGGCCGCGCCGTTCGCCGAGTACCTGCGCACCGAGTGCGCGCTATTCGCTCAGCCCGCTCAGTCCGAGCAGGCGCACCCGGCTGGCACCGCTGCCGATGCCCCCGCCGCCGCGGCCGATGGCAAGGCCGCCGGCCGGGACGCCGCCCTGGTCCCGCTGGCCGCGTGAGCCGGCCCGGCGGCGGCCTGGCACCCGCCTGGTGCACCAGGGCACTCAGCGAAAGTAAGCCTTGGTGTTTTCATGCACATCGTCGCGGCCGAGGAGTTCCGCCGGGCTCATCCAGCGATATGCACTGTGCTGGCCCGGCGTGCCCACGGCAGCCTCCCTCGCCTCCTGCGTCCCGGCAGGCATCGTCCAGGCGTAGGCCAGCACGACATAGTGGGTGGTGACGCCAGGCTCGCCGGCAAAGTTGTCCGGGTAAAGGTGCTCGAACACGCCGCGCGCGGTGGCGCTGGCACGCTCCACGCCGGCGATGCCCAGTTCGTCCGCCACGATGCGGCGGAATGCCGCATCCAGGTTTTCGTCCTTGCGGATGCGCCCGCCCGGCACGAACCAGGTGTCGCGCGCCGGGCGGTTGCGCCGCCGCCCCAGCAGCGCGCGGCCCTGCGCGTCGGTGACGATCAGGTCGATCGAGACCAGCGGGGCGTGGCGGACCACGGAAAGGAAATCCATTGCGCCAAGCATCGAATGCAGCTCCTGGGATGGCATGCGGCGGCCAGGCCAGCCGCATGCAGCAAAAGGGGAAGTCGTAAAAGGGAAGTCGTAAGGGGGACGTCGTAAGGGGGAAGCGTACCAGTACCGCGCCGGCGCGGAGGCGCCTTCGGGCGGTGGGCAGGCGAACCCGGGCTTGCGCCTGCAGGGGGGATGACCGCAGACGTCGACGCACCCTCGCCGGCGCAGAAAGGCGCCCCGCCCACCGGGGGATAGGCGAGGCGCAAAACGCGCGCAAGTGGGTCAGACCTGCACGCGGCCTTTCGAGCCTAACCGCGTCCGCGCGATTGCAGCGTGGGCTAGCGCACCAGGCGTTGCCGAAGGCGAACGATTGGCGGAAGGCGACGGCATGCCGGCAGGCCGCCGCGGGCGCCATACCACCCTGACGTTGGGTATCCCTTCAGACTGGACCACGGCTGACGTTATTTTCCATGCGGCCGGGACTGGCCTGCCGCATGCCGGGCGCCCGCGCCCGGGTATCATCGCGCGCCAGCAAACCGTGCCCGACCGCACGCAGAATCACCATGCACCCTGAACTGACCAAATTTGCAGCGCTGTGCTGCACCTTCACCGCAGTGCTCTTTACTGCGCTGTGCATCCGCTATATCCGCAAGCGCTCCCGCGTGGACCTGCGCATCGCCGAGCTCGAGGCGCAGTTGCGCGAGCGGCTGCGCAACCGCTGACGCATCGCGCGCCGACTCCCCAGCGTTGTGCGGTAATCGCACGACCAGTACACGGTCCCGGCCTGCGCGAGCGCAGGAACAGAGGCGGAAAATAGGGGCTATTCTCTATACTATGTCTTATAGGCAATACGTATGATTCGTCGCGTGCCAAGTCGCAGCAAATACCTATAAATCCGAGAACTGGGCCAAGCGCGGTTTTGCCGCCTGGAACGATTTGGTTGCCGGTCTTCGCTGTGTGATTCCAGCAATGCCTACGCAGGCCACAGAGTCCGCGGGGCTGGAGTCACGATGTGCGGGATGTCGCGGGGTGTAAAAAGCCATTCTTCGGAATGGCTTTTTTTATGGTTGTGACCCGTCCTGCACAAGCTGAAGCAGGTTGAAGCAAGGTAGAAGCACGGTTGAAGCCTGGTCGACACGGTTCCCGCGCGGGGATGTTGTCGATCGGAAGTGGCTTCCGGGCGCCTGGGCCGGGGCATCACGGCCCCAAGCGGCCCAGGGCGGTGCGACCGGCAACGCCCCGCGGAGGCCGCCCTCGCGGCAAATCCCTCAAAAAGCCGCAATGCCATGCCATTGTGCATCTGGCTTCCTATACTGGACGAGACAATCCCCACCGCTGTCGCCATGCCCAGGAGGGTAGCCATGGTAACGATGAACCGGCGCCAGTTCCTCAAGATAACCGGCGCATCCCTAGCAGGCTCCAGCCTGGCGCTGATGGGATTCTCCCCCGGCGAGGCGCTGGCGGAAGTGCGGGCCTACAAGCTGGCGCGCGCCACCGAGACCCGCAACACCTGTCCGTACTGCTCCGTGGCCTGCGGCATCCTGATGTACAGCCTGGGCGACGGCGCCAAGAACGCCACCGCCAGCGTGATCCACATCGAAGGCGACGCCGACCACCCGGTCAACCGCGGCACGCTGTGCCCCAAGGGCGCCGGCCTGATCGACTTCATCCACAGCCCCAGCCGGCTGAAATACCCGGAGTACCGGGCGCCCGGCTCGGACAAGTGGCAGCGCATGTCGTGGGACGACGCGCTGGATCGCATCGCCAAGCTCCTGAAGGAAGACCGCGATGCCAATTTCGTCGACAAGACGGCGGACGGCAAGACGGTCAACCGCTGGCTGACCACCGGCATGCTGGCCGCATCCGCCAGCAGCAACGAGGTGGGCTACCTCACGCAGAAGACGATCCGCAGCTTCGGGATTCTGGCCTTCGACAATCAGGCGCGCGTCTGACACGGCCCGACGGTGGCAGGTCTTGCCCCGACGTTTGGCCGCGGTGCGATGACGAACCATTGGGTCGACATCAAGAACGCGGACGTGGTCCTGATCATGGGCGGCAATGCGGCCGAGGCGCACCCGTGCGGTTTCAAATGGGTGACCGAAGCCAAGGCGCACAACAAGGCCCGGCTGATCGTGGTCGATCCGCGCTTCACGCGCTCGGCCTCGGTGGCCGACATGTACGTGCCGATCCGCACCGGCAGCGACATCGTCTTCCTCGGCGGCGTGATCACCTACCTGCTGGCCAACGACAAGATCCAGCACGAGTACGTGAAGAACTACACGGACTTCTCCTTCATCGTGCGGGAGGACTTCGCCTTCGACCAGGGCATCTTCTCCGGCTACGACGCCGGCGAGCGCAGCTACGACAAGTCCACCTGGGACTACGAGCGCGGCGACGACGGCTTCGTCAAGACCGACCCCACGCTGGCGCATCCGCGCTGTGTGTTCAATATGCTCAAGCAGCACTACGCGCGCTATACGCCCGAGATGGTGGAGCGCGTGTGCGGCACGCCCAAGGACAAGTTCCTGGCGGTGTGCGAGATGATGGCCTCCACCGCCTCGCCCACGCGCGCCATGACCATCCTGTACGCGCTGGGCTGGACGCAGCACTCGATCGGCTCGCAGATCATCCGCACCGGCGCCATGGTGCAGCTGCTGCTGGGCAATATCGGCATCGCCGGCGGTGGCATGAACGCGCTGCGCGGGCACTCCAACATCCAGGGCCTGACCGACCTGGGGCTGCTGTCGAACCTGCTGCCCGGCTACATGACGCTGCCCAGCGAGGGCGAGCAGGACTACGACAAGTACATCGCCGCGCGCGCGCTCAAGCCGTTGCGCCCCAACCAGCTCAGCTACTGGCAGAACTACCCCAAGTTCCACGTCAGCCTGATGAAGGCGTGGTGGGGCAACGCCGCCACCRCCGACAACCAATGGGCCTTCGACTACCTGCCCAAGCTCGACAAGCCGTATGACCTGCTGCAGGTGGTGGAGCTGATGAACCAGGGCAAGATGAACGGCTACATCGCCCAGGGCTTCAACCCGGTGGTGGCCGCACCCAACAAGGCCAAGCTCATCGCGGGCCTGAGCAAGGTGAAGTTCCTGGTGATCATGGATCCGCTGGCCACCGAGACTTCGGAGTTCTGGCGCAACCACGGCGAGATCAACGACGTCGATCCGGGCAAGATCCAGACCGAGGTGTTTCGCCTGCCAACCACCTGCTTCGCCGAGGAAAACGGCGCGCTGGTCAATTCGGGGCGCTGGCTGCAATGGCACTGGAAAGGCGCGGAGCCCCCGGGCGAAGCGCGCAGCGACCTGGAGATCATGTCCGGGCTGTTCCTGCGCATGCGCAAGATGTACCAGGCCGATGGCGGCAAGTACCCCGACCCCATCGTCAACCTGACCTGGCAGTACGCCGACCCGGCCAGCCCGAGCCCGGAAGAACTGGCCAGGGAATACTCGGGCCGCGCGCTGACGGACCTGCAGGACCCAAAGGATCCCACCAAGTTCACGCGGCGCGCCAACGAGCAGCTGGCCGGCTTCGGGGAACTGCGCGACGACGGCAGCACCGCCAGCGGCTGCTGGATCTTCTGCGGCGCGTGGACTGCCGCCGGCAACCAGATGGCGCGGCGCGACAACGCCGACCCCAGCGGCATCGGCCAGACCCTGAACTGGGCCTGGGCGTGGCCTGCCAACCGGCGCATCCTCTACAACCGCGCCTCGTGCGACCTCAGCGGCAAGCCGTTCAATCCGGCGCGTCGGCTGGTCGCCTGGAACGGCAAGAGCTGGGGCGGCGCCGACGTGCCGGACTTCAAGGCGGACGAAGACCCGGCGGGCGGCATGAGCCCCTTCATCATGAACCCCGAGGGCGTGGCGCGCTTCTTCGCCCGCGCCGGCATGGCCGAGGGGCCGTTCCCTGAGCACTACGAGCCGTTCGAGACGCCGCTGGGCTACAACCCGCTCAACGACAAGCAGCCGCAGGCCACCAGCAACCCGGCCGCGCGCGTCTTCAAGGGCGACCTGGAGGCAATGGGCAAGGTGGCGCAGTTCCCGCATATCGCCACCACGTACCGGCTCACCGAGCATTTCCACGGCTGGACCAAGCACGCCCGCATCAACGCCATCCTCCAGCCCGAGCAATTCGTGGAGATCGGCGAGGCGCTGGCCAAGGAGATCGGCATCAGCGCGGGCGACCGGGTCAAGGTGTCGTCCAACCGCGGCTTCATCAAGGCCGTGGCGGTGGTGACCAAGCGCATCAGGCCGCTCAAGGTGGACGGCAAGACACTGCACACGGTCGGCATCCCGATTCACTGGGGCTTCACCGGACTGGCCAAGCCGGGCTTCATCACCAACACGCTGACACCGGTGGTGGGCGACGGCAATTCGCAGACGCCCGAGTTCAAATCCTTCCTCGTGAAGGTCGAGAAGGCCTAGGGAGGAGCATGCCATGGCACTGCAATCACTCGATATCCGCCGGCGCTCGGCTACCACCACGCCATCCACGCAGGCGCGCGTGCCGGTCACCGGCTCCGTGGCCAAGCTGATCGACACCACCAAGTGCATCGGCTGCAAGGCCTGCCAGGCCGCGTGCATGGAATGGAACGACCTGCGCGACGAAGTCGGACACAACGTGGGCGTGTACGACAACCCGGCCGACCTCAGCGACCAGTCGTGGACCGTGATGCGCTTCTCCGAGTACGAGAACCCCAACGGCAACCTCGAATGGCTGATCCGCAAGGACGGCTGCATGCACTGCGACGACCCCGGCTGCCTCAAGGCCTGCCCGGCGCCGGGCGCCATCGTGCAGTACACCAACGGCATCGTCGATTTCAATGAGGAGAACTGCATCGGCTGCGGCTACTGCATCACCGGCTGCCCGTTCAATATCCCGCGCATCTCCAAGCACGACCGCAAGGCGTACAAGTGCACGCTGTGCTCGGACCGGGTCGGCGTGGGACAGGAGCCCGCCTGCGTGAAGACCTGCCCGACCGGCGCCATCGTGTTCGGCACCAAGGAAGACATGAAGCAGCATGCGGAAGAACGCATCGTCGACCTGAAGTCGCGCGGCTTCGACAAGGCCGGCCTGTACGATCCGGCCGGCGTGGGCGGCACGCACGTGATGTACGTGCTGCATCACGCCGACCAGCCATCGCTCTACCACGGCCTGCCCGACGAGCCGCGCATCAGCCCGCTGGTGGGCCTGTGGAAGGGCCTGGCCAAGCCGCTGGCGGTGGCCGGCATCGCCGTCACCGCGCTGGCGGGCTTCTTCCACTACATCCGCGTGGGCCCCAACGAGACGCTGCCAGAGGACGAGGCCGCCGCGCAGGCCGAACTGGCCCGCGAGCGCGAGCGCGCCGGGCGCGACCCGCGCGATCCGGACGATTCGCGCGGCTTGCCCGGCTGAGGAGGAACGCCATGAGACCCGAAGACAGGCCCGGCCTGATCGTGCGCTACACCCCCGGCGAGCGCACCAACCACTGGATCGTCGCCATCACGTTCATCCTGCTGGCGCTGTCCGGGCTGGCGATGTTCCATCCGTCCATGTTCTGGATGAGCAACCTGTTTGGCGGCGGCACGTGGACGCGCATCCTGCACCCGTTCATCGGCATCGTGATGTTCGTGGCGTTCCTGTGGCTGTCGCTGCGGTTCTGGCACCACAACATGCTCGACCGCAACGACCGCGTCTGGCTCTCGCAGATCCGCGACGTGCTCAACAACCGCGAGGAGGCCCTGCCCGAAGTGGGACGCTACAACGCCGGCCAGAAGCTGCTGTTCTTCGTCATGGTGCTGTGCATGCTGTTGCTGCTGCTGTCCGGCATCGTGATCTGGCGGGTCTACTTCTCCGCGTACTTCCCGATCGGCATCATCCGCTTCTCCGCCGTGGTGCACGCCATTTGCGCCTTCGTGCTGATTTGCGGCATCATTGTCCACATCTATGCCGCGTTGTGGATCAAGGGATCGGTCGCAGCCATGACGCGCGGCACGGTGACCTATGGTTGGGCCTGGAAGCACCATCGCGCGTGGTTCCGGGAAGTCTTCAGGCAAGGCAACAAGTAGCGCCGTCCGGATGCTGCCGCCCGCACCGCCGGCGCTTCCGGCGTCCCCTCGGGGACGCGGTTTCACGGACGCGGGACAACCATGGTGCAGCGCATTCTCCAACCCCACGAAATCGAAGCGCTCGATCACGTCGCGCTGGCGCGCCTGCGCCTGCCGCAGCGCACCGGCACCTTCGGCGCGCGCGCGCAACGCCTGCGCCAGCTGGCCGCAGGCAATCCGATCGGCGCCTACCTTGGCCTGATGGCCATCGTGGCCGATGCCCAGGAAGCCATCGCGCGCACCCTGGAAGTACCGCCGCCCGACACGCACGCCATCGCCCTGGCACACGAGCACCGCATGCCGCCGCTGGCGGCCGCGGGCGGCCAGGGCCAGCACGCATGGCACGCCGCGCTGGCGGCGCTGGCCGGCACGCTGCGCCAGTCGCCCGGCCTGCCCGCACCCGTGATGGCGACGCTGGCGCGGCTGGAGGCCCTGCCCCCRCTCGAGCTGGATGTACAGGCCCAGGCGCTGCTCAGCGGGCGCGACGCGGAAGCGGACCTCGCCATGGCGCCGTTCCTGATGGCGGCGCTCCAGGTCGGCTGGACCTGCAAGGCCAGCCAGCTCGCCGAGGCCGACGTGCCGGCGCTCGACGTGCACACCGTCTGCCCGGTCTGCGGCACGCTCCCCGTTGCCAGCATCGTGCGCATCGGCGGGCGCTACCAGGGCCTGCGCTACCTGCATTGTGCGCTGTGCGCCACCGAATGGCATATGGTGCGCATCAAGTGCAGCCATTGCGAATCCACCGAAGGCATCGCCTATCATGTCGCCGAAAGCAGTGGCGCTGGCGAAGGCGGCGAAGGTGGCAAAAAGAACGACGGCCTGCACGCCGTCAAGGCCGAGTCCTGCGAGCACTGCCAGACCTACCGCAAGATCTGCTACATGGAGAAGGACGCGCAGGTCGAACCGGTCGCGGACGATCTCGCCACGCTGGCGCTGGACGTGTTGATGGGCGAAGCCGGCTACGCGCGCGCCAGCGGCAACCCCATGCTGTGGCAGGGAGCGGAGTCTTGAGCGCACTGGACGACGGCGCGCCCGCCCTTGCCGGCCCGGCGGACATCCCCTCGGTCGACCGCCTGCTCGGCGGCCCCGAACTGCAGACCTTGCTGGCCAGCCACGGCCGCACCCAGGTCACGGCCGCGCTGCGCAGGCTGCTCGACGGCCACCGCGCGCAGGCCATCGCCGGCAGGCTCGCCATGGACGCCGTGGCCCCCGGGGCCCTGGCCGACGCCCTGGCCGCGGCACTGGCCCGCGCCGGCGAGCCGCGCCTGCGCGCCGTGTTCAACCTCACCGGCACCGTGCTGCATACCAACCTCGGCCGCGCCCTGCTGCCCGACAGCGCCGTGCAGGCGGTAGCGCGCGCGCTGACCGCGCCCGCCAACCTGGAGTTCGACCTGGCCACCGGCGCGCGCGGCGACCGCGACGACCTCATCGAAGACCTGCTGTGCGAGCTGACCGGCGCCGAAGCCGCGACGGTGGTCAACAACAACGCCGCGGCCGTGCTGCTGATGCTCAACGCACTGGCGCAGCGCCGCGAGGTGGTGGTGTCGCGCGGCGAACTGGTCGAGATCGGCGGCGCCTTCCGCATCCCGGACATCATGCAGCGCGCCGGCGCGCGCCTGGTCGAAGTCGGCACCACCAACCGCACGCACCCGCACGACTACGCCGATGCCATCGGCCCGCGCACCGCGCTGCTGATGAAAGTCCATTGCAGCAACTACCAGGTGACCGGCTTTACCCGCAGCGTGGCGGTAGCCGAGGTGGCAGCGCTGGCCGCCCCGCACGGCCTGCCGGTGGTGGTGGACCTCGGCAGCGGCACCCTGGTCGACCTGACCCGCTGGGGCTTGCCGGCCGAGACCACGGTACGCGAGACCATCGAAGCCGGCGCCAGCCTGGTGACCTTCAGCGGCGACAAGCTGCTCGGCGGACCGCAGGCGGGCCTGATCGTCGGGCGCGCCGACCTGATCCGCAGGATCAAGAAGAACCCGCTCAAGCGCGCGCTGCGCGTGGGCAAGCTCACGCTGGCCGCGCTCGAGCCGGTGCTGCGGCTCTACCGCGCGCCGGAACTGCTGGCCGACAGCCTGCCCACCCTGCGCCTGCTCACGCGCAGCGCGCCCAGCCTGCACGCGCAGGCGCTGCGCCTGTGCCCGCTGCTGCAGCCGGCGCTGGGCGACGCGTTCCTGGTCTCGGACGCGCCGATGTTCAGCCAGGTCGGCAGCGGCGCGCAGCCCGGCAGCCAGTTGCCCAGCCACGGCCTGGCCATCGCGCCCGTCGCAACCGCGGCGGGCGGGCGGCGCGCCGGCGCGGGACGGCAGCTACAGCGGCTCGAAGCCGCGCTGCGCGAACTGCCCCGGCCAGTCATCGGCCGTATCGCCGGGCAGGCCCTGTGGCTGGACCTGCGTTGCCTCGAGCAAGCCGACGAGCCCGCCTTCACCGCCCAGTGGCAGGCGCTGCGCCTATGATCGTCGGCACCGCCGGACACATCGACCACGGCAAGACCACGCTGGTGCGTGCACTGACCGGTGTCGACACCGACCGCCTCAAGGAAGAGAAGGAGCGCGGCATTTCCATCGCGCTGGGCTACGCCTACACGCCGCTGCCCAACGGCGACGTGCTCGGCTATGTCGACGTGCCCGGGCACGAACGGCTGATCCACACCATGGCGGCCGGCGCCAGCGGCATCGACCTGGCGCTGCTGGTGATCGCCGCCGACGACGGCGTGATGCCGCAAACGCGCGAGCACGCGGCCATCGTCGAGCGGCTTGGCATCGCGCGCGCCGCGGTGGCGCTGACCAAAGCCGACCGCGTCGGCCAGGCGCGCCAGGCCGAGGTGCGCCGCGAGATCGAGGCACTGCTGGCCGGCACGCCATTCGCGCAGGCGCCGGTGTTCGCGCTCGACGCCACGCGCGCCGACGATGCCGGCGTATCGGCCCTGCGCGCCTATCTGCACGAGATCGCGCAGCAATTGCCGCCGCGCGGCACCGACGGCCTGTTCCGGCTGGCGGTGGACCGCGTCTTCACCTTGCCGGGCCACGGCACGGTCGTCACCGGCACGGTCCTCGGCGGCCGGGTCCATGCCGGCGACACGATGCGCCTGGCGCCCTCGGGCAAGCCGGTGCGCGTGCGCGGCATCCATGCGCAGCAGCGCCCGGCCGACACCGGCCTTGCCGGACAGCGCTGCGCGCTGAACCTGGCCGGCATCGACAAGGAAGCGGTCAGCCGCGGCGACTGGGTAGCGGATCCGGCGCTGGTCGCGCCCTCGGCCCGCATCGATGTCTCGCTCACCTTGCTGCCCCAGGCAGAGCTTCGCCTGACGCACTGGACCCCGCTACACGTTCACCTCGGCACCCTGCACCAGCTGGCCAACATCGTGCTGCTCAGCACCGAGGCCCTGGAGCCCGGGGGCACGGCGCTGGCCCAGCTGGTGTTCGGCGCCCCGGTATGYGCCCTGCCCGGCGACCGCTTCATCGTGCGCAATGCGCAGGCGACCCTGACCGTTGGCGGCGGCCGCGTGCTCGACCCCTTCGCGCCCGAGCGCCGGCGCCGCACCGACCGGCGCATCGCCTGGCTGCAGGCGCTGCAGCAGATGACCGAAGGCGCCGGCCTCGCCCCCCTGCTGATGCAGGCCACGCACGGCATCGCCGCGGCGCGGCTGGCCTGCCTGAGCGGCAGCGGCCCGGCCGGCTGGCGGCTGCCGGACGACGCGCTGGTCGTGCCCGCGCCCGGCCATGCCGATGCCTGCGTCATCCTCGCCGCGCACTGGCAGGCGCTGCAGCGCACCGTGCTCGACACGCTGGCGGCATTCCATGCGCGCATGCCGGACGAGCCGGGGCTCGATGCCGGCTCGCTGCGGCGCGTGGCCTTTGYCGGTGCGCCGGCGCTGCCGCATGCCGCCTGGGCGGCGCTGCTCGACACGCTGCTGGAGCGCGGCGAGCTGCGCCGCAACGGCGCCTGGCTGCAGCTGCCATCGCACCTGGCCACGCTGTCCGAGGACGATCTCGCCCTGGCGCTGCGCGTCGTGCCGATGCTGGCGGCCGGCCGATACGATCCGCCGTGGGTGCGCGAGCTTGGCACCGCGCTGAACGTGCCCGAGGAACGCATCCGCGGCCTGTTGCGCRGGATGGCGCGCCAGGGCACGGTGCACCAGGTGGTGCATGACCTGTTCTACGACAACACGCAGGTGCGCGAACTGGCCGCGCTGCTGGCGGCCCTGGTCGCGCAGCACGGCAGCGTGGACGCGATCCGCTTCCGCGACGCCACCGCCCTGGGCCGCAAGCGCGCCATCCAGGTTCTGGAGTTCTTCGATCGCGTCGGATACACTCGTCGCGTCGGAAACGCGCGCGTGCTGCGCCCCGACAGTGAATGGCAGCCGTCGGGTGTTGCCAGCTGCGAGGAAGGCATGCGTATCCGGTGATGCGGCCGGGCTTCAAACCCGGTTGGGGGCGTTAGCCGTTCCCAGGTAGGTTCGACTCCTGCTGCTTTCCGCCATAAGGTTTCCGGGTTTTTGCGGGCATATCGACAAGCGAAGACTTGAAAGGGAGGCGTGTTTTTTTGCCTTCCCCATGCAGATCGTCGAGATTGGATGACTCACAACTGCGGCGGGCGGCGCTAGAACCCCCCGCTCTATCGGAAGGTGCCCCCACCAATTTCCAGCCGGGATCTCATCCGGCGCGTCAGGTCGGAGAGAATGAGGCCGCACCGGGATCACTGTATATCCATACAGTAAACTCAACTATACCCCCACGGCCTCGGATGACCCATACACTGTATATTCATACAGGTCAGGGGCTGCATTCCGCGGCACCCACCTCCGCCCGGAGTTGCCGCCATGCCCGATACTCTCGCCGTCAAGTACATCATCGTGCCGTACCGCAAGGGCAAGAGCGACGCACTCCTGCCTGGTGAGATCCGCCAGGCATCGAGCGAGGTCAGCGCTATCCGTATTGCCAACGCCATGGCATCAAGCTTCGCCGGCGTCGCGGCCTATGAGGTATTGGTGGACGAGGAAACCGGCGAGATGAATTCGCCCCGAATCCTGGTGCAGGAGGGGAACGTCCCCACCCTCGGCGAATGAAACCTGTCGGCCTTGCCGACAGCTTGCGCCAGGTCGGGAAACTGCCGCATGGGTGCGCCCCGGGCGCGGAGGGCAAAGGCAGCCGAGTAGCGACCCATGCAGGCAGGACGGACAATTGGCAGTTGCCAGCGGAGGTCCGCTCTCGGCCAAGGAACAGTCCTTCGACAATCACGTCAGGAGCATCGACAATCTGCATGCTCTCCCTGAACGTGAAGTTTGGGGGCTCGCTAGCGATGCGTGGAGTTGGCAGTTCTGCGTTGCCTTGGCGCATCCATTTGGCGCTGGGCCGCTCCTGGAATCGCTCAGCTCGCTTGTGGTAAGAGCCGACCGGCTCACGACTGGTGGAGGTCGCTTGCCGGGCCAGGAAGAGACATTCGCTGGTGGAACTTCGGATTTAGCGGCGAACTCCTCCGCCCACCGAAACAGCGGCGTGCACGGCTTAGGCCGAGCTGGCCTATGCTTACTCTTACTATTCTGCTTACTCCTCTCCCTACTCCTCGCCCGCTTTTCATTTGCTGTGCCGCAGCATGCGTGCGCATCATGTTGTGCTCCCCGCTTGTGCCGCGCCGGCCTACTATGCATTGGGCAGGCATATTGCCGCGCATTGCCCTGGCTTTGAGTGGGAGGAGTGCAAATGGACCGTCGTTCTTTCCTGAAAGCGGGCGCGGCCGCGCCCGTCCTTGCGAGCACAGCCGGCCTGGCCCGCGCCGGCGCGCAAGGCGCCGAGGCGCTGCCCGCGGCCGAAGGCTGGCGCATCTATGAAGTGACCACCGAGGTCACGCTGCCCGCGGCCGCGGCGCCGGCCAGCGTGTGGGTGCCGATGACCGCCGCGCGCATCGATGACTACCAGCGAACCTTGTCCACCACCTGGAGTGCCCCTGGCGCCATGGCCCGGGATACCCTCGCGCCCGGCTACGACGCGCGCATGCTGGCGCTGCGCTGGCCCGGCCCGGACGCCGTCGAGGGCAAGCCGCTGCATGCCACGCTGACCAATGTGGTGGCCCTGCGCGACCGCAAGACCGACCTTGGCCAGCCGCCTTCGGCGCGCGCGCCGCGCGAATCGGCCGCCACCCTGCGCGAATACCTCCGGCCCACGCGGCTGCTGCCCACCGACGGCATCGTCAAGGCCACCGCGCTGCAGATCACGGCCGGCGCGCCGGACGACATGACGCGCGCCCGCGCGCTCTACGAATGGGTGATCGACCACACCTGCCGCGAAGCCAGCGTGCGCGGCTGCGGCGTGGGCGACGTGCAGGCCATGCTGCGCACCGGCGGCATCATGAACGGCAAGTGCGCGGACATCAACGGCCTGTTCGTGGCGCTGGCGCGCGCCTCCGGC
Organism: Cupriavidus sp. 05N40; assembly: GCF_056397305.1. NCBI lineage: Bacteria > Pseudomonadati > Pseudomonadota > Betaproteobacteria > Burkholderiales > Burkholderiaceae > Cupriavidus > Cupriavidus sp. 05N40. The sequence continues at coordinate 20,233 of NZ_JBFTND010000057.1, read as the reverse complement.
ATACCGGCGCGCGATGCCTACGGCGTGCGCGTGGACACCTCCGCCTACGGCTTCAAGGCCATGGGCAAGGCCGGCGACATCTCCAAGGCGCAGCATTGCCGGGCCGAGTTCTACAACGCCGGCTACGGCTGGGTGCCGGTAGACCCCGCCGATGTGCGCAAGGTCGCGCTCGAGGAGGCGCCCGGCGGGCTGCCGATGACGCACTGGAAGGTGCGCTCGGCGCGCGCGATGCTGTTCGGCGCGTGGGAAATGAACTGGGTGGCCTACAACCACGGCCATGACGTGGCGCTGCCTGGCAGCAAGGAGGCCCCGGTTCCGTTCCTGATGTACCCGAACGGCGAGAGCGTCGCCGGCACGCTGGACAGCGTCGATCCCGCTGCGTTCGGCTACCGCATCGCTTCACGACGGATTGCATAGGGAGACTCATGACGCAAGAGACGATGCCCAAACGGCCGGCCAGCACGGCGATCAAGCTGACGGCCTTTTCCCACGGCGGCGGGTGCGGCTGCAAGATCGCGCCCGCCGTTCTCTCCGAGATCCTGAAGAACGCGCGGGGCTTGCCGGCCCCGCCCGCCCTGATGGTGGGCATAGAGACCAGCGACGACGCCGCCGTCTACAAGCTCAACGACACCCAGGCGCTGATCGCCACCACGGATTTCTTCATGCCCGTGGTGGACGACCCCTACGACTTCGGCCGCATTGCCGCGGCCAACGCCATCTCGGATGTCTACGCCATGGGCGGCACGCCGATCATGGCGCTGGCGCTGGTCGGCATGCCGGTGGACAAGCTGCCGCCCGAGGTCATCGGCACCATCCTGGCCGGCGGCGAATCGATCTGCGCGCAGGCGGGCATCCCCATTGCGGGTGGCCATACCATCGATGCGGTCGAGCCGATCTACGGCCTGGTCGTGATGGGCCTGGTGCATCCCGACCACGTCAAGCGCAATTGCGGCGCGCGGCCCGGCGATGTGCTTGTGCTCGGCAAACCGCTCGGCGTGGGCATCATGTCGGCCGCCATCAAGAAGGAAAGACTGGATGCGCACGGCTACCGCGAATTGATCGCCAGCACCACGCGACTCAATACCCCGGGCCGCCTGCTGGCCGGCATGGCGGGCGTGCATGCGCTCACCGACGTGACGGGCTTCGGCCTGCTCGGGCATCTGCTGGAAGTCTGCCGCGGCAGCGGCGTGGGCGCGCGCCTGGCGATGGAGCGGATCCCGCTGCTGCCCGGGGTGGCCGCGCTGGCCGCGGACGGCGTGATCACCGGCGCATCGGGGCGCAACTGGGCCAGCTACGGCGGCGAGGTGACACTGCTGCCGCAGATCGGCGCCGCGCAGAAGGCCCTGCTCACCGATCCGCAGACCAGCGGCGGCTTGCTGGTCGCGTGCGATCCGGCCACGGTGGACGACGTTCTTGCGCTCTTCCGCGACGAGGGCTTCCAGCACGCCGCCGTGATCGGCGAGACCACCGGCGGACCGGCCCGCGTGACCGTGGCGTAGTGGCATGGTCGCGTAGCGGCGCGCGGCTACCGCGGCCGCAAACCGTCGAACGGGTCCTGCAAGCGTTGCCGGGTCGCGGCTTTGCCGGGCACGCGCGGATGGCATGCACCTCCGTGTGTGGCAGGCCGAAACTGCCGCCGGGCGTATGGCACAGCTTGTGGTGCAGCGCTTCGCTTTGGACCGGCGCGTTCGGGTTGCGCCCCGATGTGTCCTATAGTTCAAATCCCGCCCCTGTCCAGCCGGTCAAGCGCACGCGCGCGGCATGCGGGGCCAGGCGGGGATATACGGCATAGGCACAAGGAGGCGCATCATGGCAACCTGGAAGCCCGACCCCAGCTTTTACCCGTCGCCCCGCCTCGCAGCGAAGGCGCCGCCCGAATCACTCGCCTATGTGGCGATGTTCGATCCCACGCGCAGCCAGCCCGACGGCATCGCGGTGGTGGATACGGACCCGGCCTCGCCGTCCTACGCCACCATCGTCGGGCAGGTGACCATGCCGAATGCCGGCGACGAACTGCATCACTTCGGCTGGAACGCCTGTTCCTCCTGCCTCTGCCCGAACGCGCCGCACCCGCATATGGAACGGCGCTACCTGGTGGTGCCTGGCCTGCGCTCCTCGCGCGTGTACATCATCGACACCAGGCCCGATCCGCTGCGGCCCGCCATCGCCAAGGTGATCGAGCCGGGCGAACTGGCCGAGCGCACCGGCTATTCGCGCCCGCACACAGTGCACTGTGGCCCCGGCGGCATCTTCCTGACGGCACTCGGCAATGGCGAAGGCAAGGGGCCGGGCGGCATCATGCTGCTGGACCAGCAGAGTTTCGACCCCCTCGGGCAATGGGAAGTGGAGCGCGGCCCGCAGCAGTTCGCCTACGACGGCTGGTGGCATCTCGGCTACGACACGCTGGTCACCAGCGAATGGGGCACGCCGGACATGATCGAAGACGGCCTGGTGCCCGAGATCCTGCTCGGCTCGCGCTACGGGCGCCGCCTGCATTTCTGGGATCTCAACAAGCGCAAGCATCTGCAGGAGATCGATTTTGGCGAGGAGTACCAGCTGGTGTTCGAGCTGCGTCCCGCGCACAACCCCACCAAGGCCTACGGCTTCGTCAACTGCGTGATCAGCCTCAAGGACCTGTCCTCGTCGATCTGGACCTGGTACCGCGACGGCGACAAATGGGCCGTGCGCAAGATCATCGATATCCCGGCCGAGCCCGCCGACCCCGACCTGCTGCCGCCCATCCTCAAGGGCTTCAAGGCGGTGCCGCCGCTGGTGAGCGACATCGACCTGTCAATGGACGACCGCTTCCTCTACGTCTCGTGCTGGGGCACCGGCGACCTGCTGCAGTACGACGTCTCCGACCCGTTCGCGCCGAAGCAGACCGGACGCGTGCGCATCGGCGGCATCGTCTCGCGCGCCACGCATCCGGGCGCCGGTGGCGCCGCGCTCAACGGCGGCCCGCAGATGGTGGAGATCAGCCGCGACGGCCGCCGCGTCTATTTCACCAACTCGCTGTACGGCGCGGTGGATGCGCAGTTCTACCCGGAAGGCATCGACGGCTGGATGGTCAAGCTCGATGCCGCGCCCGACGGCGGCATCGCGTTCGATCCGCGCTTCTTCCTGCGCTGGCCGGCGGGCCACCGGCCGCACCAGGTGCGGCTGGAGGGCGGCGACTGCTCGTCGGACTCGTACTGCTATCCATAACGGCCCGGAGCCGCCATGTTCACCGGTGCGGCCATCGCGCCGCAGACGCATCTCGCCGCGCAATGGGCCGCGCTGTGGCCGCTCTGGTGGCCGTGGCTCGCGGTCGCCGCGCTAGGGCTGTTCCACGGCATCAATCCCGCCATGGGCTGGCTGTTCGCGGTCGCGCTCGGGCTCCATCGCGGGCGCCGCAAGGTGGTGCTGCTGGCGCTGCTGCCGATCGCGCTCGGCCATGCGCTGGCGGTCGCGCTGGTACTGGCCGCCACGCTGACCCTGGGCAGCCTGCTGGACCCGGCCTGGCTGGCGCGCGCCGGCGGCGCGGTGCTGGTCGGCTGGGCCGCGTGGCACGCGCTGCGCGGGCACCGCCGGCACCCGCGCGTGGGCATGCAGGCCGGCATGGCCGGGCTGGCACTGTGGTCGTTCCTGATGGCGGGCGCGCACGGCGCGGGACTGATGCTGGTGCCGGTGATGCTGCCGCTGTGCGGCGCCGCCACCGCCACGGGCGGCGCGCTGGTGCCCGCGCTGCTGGCGCTGGGCCTGCATACGCTGGCCATGCTGCTAGCCATCGGCACCGTGGCGCTGCTGGTGTACGACCGCGTTGGCGTGGCCTTCCTGCGTACCGGCTGGATCAACCTGGACAAGGTCTGGACGGCGGCATTGGTCGGCTGCGGCACGATATTGCTGCTGGCATGAGCGAGCAGGGCGCCCGGCTCGCCCAGAGCAATCCGCCGGTATCCGCCGGGTAGCCTGCCGCGGCGTACTGCCGTGCCTTCGCTTCGCAGTACGAGCGCAGGGTCCGGCAGGAACCACATGCAGATGGCCTGCATATGGTCCGGCCTGAGGTTGCGCTCGCAATGCTTGCCGCCCGAGCCGGCGGAGAACACGTAGTAGTATCGGCCCCCTCATGACGCAACACATCCTTTCGTGGAAACCGCCGTTCCGCGCCACGCTGGGCGCGGCAGCGGCCTTCGCCGCATAGCGCACGCACCGGCGCATCGAAAGGGCACGACAAGGCAAGACAAGGCAAGACAACGCAATGAGCACCGAACTGAAGATCGAAGACATCGAAGCCGGCACCGGCAAGGCCGTGGTCAAGGGCGCCCTGATCACCACCCAGTACACCGGCTACCTCGAAGACGGCACCAAGTTCGATTCCTCGCACGACCGCGGCAAGCCGTTCCAGTGCGTGATCGGCACCGGCCGCGTCATCAAGGGCTGGGACATCGGGCTGATGGGCATGAAGACCGGCGGCAGGCGCAGGCTGTTCGTCCCGGCGCACCTCGCCTACGGCGAGCGGCAGGTGGGCGAACATATCAGGCCGAATTCGAACCTGGTGTTCGAGATCGAGCTGCTGGAGGTGTTGACGCGGGATGACTGACCGTCGCGGCGGACCTGCCTCCCGCGACAACCGCATAAGGTTCTCACCAATCCTTCGTTGTGCGCGCGGCGCGCCGTGGCTACTGTCCTCCGGTACACCACGATCCGGAGGAACCGTCGCATGCCATCCAGAGAGCGCGAACAGCGCGCCGATATCCATTCGCTCGAAGCCGATGTCCTGGTGATCGGCGGTGGGCCCGCCGGCACCTGGGCAGCGATTGCCGCGGCCGAACGCGGCGCGCGCGTGGTGCTGGCCGACAAGGGATACTGCGGCGCATCGGGCGCCACCGCCGCGGCCGGCACGGCGATCTGGCATGTCGCGCCCGAACCCGCGGCGCGTGCGGCGGCCAGGGCCAGCCGCTACACGCTGGGCGGCGAGCTGGCGGAGCCGGCGTGGATGGACCGCGTGCTGGACCGCACCTGGACCGGACTGGAACGCCTTGCCGAATGGGGCTATCCCTTCCCGCGCGACGAGAACGGGCAAAGCCGGCGCAATTCGCTGCAGGGGCCCGAGTACATGCGCCTGATGCGCAAGCGCGTCAAGGCGGCGGGCGGCCGCCTCCTGGACCATAGCCCCGCGCTGGAACTGCTGGTCGACGCCGGCGGCAGGGTGCGCGGCGCGCGCGGCCTGCACCGGCAGCCACGCGAGGGGCAGGCCGCGCAATGGCGCGTGCACGCCGGCGCGGTGGTGATCGCCACCGGTGGCTGCGCGTTCCTCAGCCGCGCGCTGGGGTGCAACGTGCTGACCGGCGAAGGCCACCTGATGGCCGTGGAAGCCGGCGCCGAATTGTCGGGCATGGAATTCTCCAACGCGTACGGGCTCGGGCCCGCCTTCTCCTCGGTGACCAAATCGCTGTTCTACCAGTGGGCCACCTTCTACGACGCGCAGGGCCAGGAACTCGAAGGCGCGGGCTCGGCGCATGGGCGCGGCGTGATCGCGCGCGCCTTGCAGACGCAGGCCGTGCACGCACGGCTCGACCGCGCCGACGCCAAGGTGCGGGCGTGGATGCGCAGCGCGCAGCCGAACTTCTTCCTGCCGTTCGACCGGCTCGGCATCGATCCCTTTACCCAGCGCTTCCCGGTCACGCTGAGGCTGGAAGGCACGGTGCGCGGCACCGGTGGCCTGCGCATTGCCGACGCGCAATGCGCCACCAGCGTGCCCGGCCTCTACGCCGCCGGCGACGCCGCCACGCGCGAACTGATCTGCGGCGGCTTCACCGGCGGCGGTAGCCACAACGCGGCATGGGCAATGTCGTCCGGCTGGTGGGCCGGCCAAGGTGCGGCTGCGTTCGCGCAAGACGCGCCCGCGGCTGCGGGCGAACCCTTGCGCGGTGCCGGCGCCGGCGACGGCGCACAGGTCCTGCCCGCCGGGCCCGCTCCCGGCCCCGATCCGCAGGTACTGGTCGCCGCCGTGCAGGCCGAGGTCTTTCCCTATGCGCGCAACTGGTTCCGCCACGGCGAGACCCTGGCCGATTCGCTCACGCGGCTCGATGCGCTCTGGCATCAGTGGGGCCAGCGCGCGCCGCAACGCGACGGCGAACGGGCGCTGCGCACGCGCGAAGCCACCGCCATGCTGGCCACCGCGCGCTGGATGTACCGCAGCGCGCTGGCTCGCACGGAGACGCGCGGCATGCACCGGCGCACCGATCATCCCGGGCTCGATGCGAGCCAGCGCTATCGCCTGGTCAGCGGCGGCCTGGACGCGGTGTGGACCACGCGCGAAGCCGTGCGCGACGAGCCCGGTGGCGGGACGGAGTCCGGGTGGAGAGCCGCGGCATGATCGAACTGCTGAACAGCGCGCGCTGCACTGGCTGCAATATCTGCGTGCGCGTGTGCCCCACCAATGTCTTCGCCATCGTCCCCGGCAACGTACCGTCGATCGCGCGGCAGCATGACTGCCAGACCTGCTTCATGTGCGAGCTGTACTGCCCCGAGGATGCGCTCTATGTGGCGCCCCTGGCGGATGCATGCCAGCCGGCGGACCACACCGCGGCGGCGCCGCCGCACCACGCCGGCAGCTATCGCGCGGCAGTTGGCTGGGGCAAGGGGCGAGAGCCGACCGCCGCGCAGGACGGCAGCCACGCGCTGCTCGGCCTGGCCCGTCCAGCCCCGCGCGCAGCCGGCGCCCGCCGGGGAACGCCATGATGGACCTGATCGACTGGATCACCGCCATTGCCACCGCCGTGCTGGTCTACGCGGCGCTGCGGCACCCGCTCTATCCGCCGCGCCTTGGCAAGGAAAAGGACGCGGCGGGCCGTGACGATGCCGGCCGTTGATGCCAGTCGTTGATGCCAGTCGTTGATGCCGCTCGTTGATGCCGTATCCCCTGAAAACCCATATTCAAAAATTCTGAACAATAAATCCTGATAAGTGCGCTCTTAGGCCTGGATGACTCCCCTATAGTTCGTGACATGGACAGCACGCAAACAAGCAAAAACACTGCGGCAGCGTCCTGGCAGATGCAAACGAACAATCAACGAAATTCAACGAATTTTCAGATACTGGAGCCCATCATGACCAAGACCTTCGCCCTCAAGCTCGCTTCCACCCTCGTGCTGTCGTTCGCCGCCTTCGCCGCCACCGGCAACGCCCACGCCGCTTCCGCCCGCGATCTCCAAGCCGGCGACAAGTACGGCTACGATTTCCGCACGCACGACGCCTTCACCGATGGCGCCCGCAGCGGCAAGCTCGATCCGTTCACCGAAGGCGCCCGCATCGCCGGCCTGGACCGCAGCGGCGTCTCGGCCGCGCCGGCACGCAGCTTCGACCCGTACACCGAAGGCGCCCGCAGCGGCAAGGTCGATGTCTTCACCGAAGGCGCCAAGGCCTGAAGCGCGCCGCAGGCTTCTCCCGCTGCGCACGCGGCGCCGGTTGATCCCGGCGCCGTTTTTCCGTCCGCGGCCCGCGGCCTATCCCCTTGCCGGGACGGCCAGTTGGAGCGCACGCACCAGCGCCAGCAGCGGCTCGCTCTGCCCGCTGCGGCGCAGCCACATCGCGCCCACCGCGGGCAGGTCCCAGGTCAGGTTGTGCGGCAGCACCGCAGCGCTGCCGGTGGCCGCCAGTTCGGCCGCGACGGCACGCGGCACGATGGTGATGGCACGCGGCTGGGTGCGCAGCAGCGTGGCAATAGTCTTGATCGAATAGGTCTCCACCATCGGCGTGGGCGGCACCGCGCCGGCGGTCGCGAACAGCGTATTGATGGTTCGCCGGATCGGCGTGTGCCCGGGCGGCAGGATCCAGTCCAGCGCAGCCAGGCGCTGCCAGTCCAGCTTGCCGCGCGCCAGGCGCGCCGCGGCCGCCACCGGCACCACCAGCGCCGGCTCCTCCCGGTACAGCGGCGCCTGCACGATATCGTCGCCGGGCGCGTAGAAGGAGCGCGCGATCACGCAGTCCAGCTCGTGCGCGCGCAGCGCCGCCACCAGTTCGTCCGTGGTGCCTTCGCGTACCAGCACTGCCGCGCGCGGCTGCTGCTGCAGGCCATGCGAGCAGGCCGCGTCGAGCACCACCGGCGCCACATAGGGAATCACGCCAATGCGCAGCCGCCCGTGCAGGCCGGCGCCGATCACGGCCAGCTCGCGCCCCAGCGCCTCGGTGTCCGCCATCGCCAGCCGCGCGTGCGCCAGCACCGCCGCGCCGGTATCGGTGGGCTCCAGGCCGCGCCGCGAACGCACGAACAGCGGCACCATGAAGATCTCCTCGATCTCGCGCAGCGCCTTGGTCACGGCGGGCTGGGACAGATCCATCTCCGCCGCCACGCGCGAAACCGAGCGCTGCCGGTCCAGCGCCAGCAGCAGCGCGAGATGCTTGAGGCGCAGGCGCGAGATCAGGTTGTGCTGGAGCTGGTCGGCGGCGGTCGGCATGGCGGGTCCTCCATATATAACCAATCTTTCATACAACAATAATTAATCGGCTGCAATTGGTTATCCGGGACTTCTATACTTGCCGGGTATCACCCCCTTCGCCACCTCGTCTCGGAGCCCCCATGTTCACCACCCGCCCGGAAATCGTCGGTACCTTCGGCGTCGCCTCGTCCACCCACTGGCTGGCGTCGCAGACCGCCATGAGTGTGCTCGAGCGCGGCGGCAACGCCTTCGATGCGGCCGTGGCGGGCGGCTTCGTGCTGCAGGTGGTGGAGCCTCATCTCAACGGACCCGGCGGCGAGGTGCCCATCCTGCTGTGGAGCGAACGCGAACGCGCGGTGCGCTCGATCTGCGGGCAGGGCCCCGCCCCGGCACTGGCCGATCCCGCCGCGCTGCGCGCCATGGGACTGGACCTGGTGCCCGGCATCGGCCTGCTGCCCGCCACCGTGCCCGGCGCCTTCGGTGCCTGGCTCACCATGCTGCGCGACTACGGCACCTGGCCGCTGGCCGACGTACTGGCGCCGGCCATCGCCTATGCACGCGACGGCTTTCCGCTGGTGCCGCGCATCTCGCAAGCCATCCTCGCGGTGCGCGAGCTGTTCCAGCAGGAATGGCACAGCTCGGCCGAGGTATGGCTGCCGGACGGCCGCGTGCCGCGCCCGGGCAGCCTGCATGCCACGCCCGGCGTGGCGCGCACCTATACGCGCATCCTGGAGACGGCGGCGGCCGCCGGCGGCACGCGCGAGCAGCAGATCGACGCCGCCATGGCATGCTGGTACCGGGGCTTCGTGGCCAGGGAAATCGACGCGTTCTGCCGCACGCAGGCCGTGCGCGACACCACCGGCGAGCGTCACAAGGGCCTGCTGCGCCTTGACGACATGGCGGACTGGACGCCGGAGGTGGAAGCGCCGGCCACGCTGGATTTCGGCCGCTACACGGTGGCCAAGTGCGGCATCTGGAGCCAGGGCCCGGCCTTCCTGCAGCAACTTGGCATGCTGCGCCACGCGGACCTGGCGGCGCATGCCCCCACCTCGCCGGAATTCGTGCACCGCATTGCCGAGGCCGCCAAGCTGGCCATGGCCGACCGCCTGGCGTGGTATGGCGATCCGCGCTTCGGCGCTGCGCCCCTGCCCGGCCTGCTGGACGCCGGCTATCTCGCGGCGCGCGCGCGGCTGATCGGCCAGCAGGCCTCGCCCGACATCCGCCCCGGCACGGTCGACGGCACCGCGCCGCGCCTGCCCGATCTCGGCGCGGCCGAGCGCACGCTGCGCGACGCCGACGTGCGCTTTGGCGTTGGCGAGCCCACCTTCGCGGCAATGCCACCCGTGACGGAATGGGCCGAGCGCGAGATCTTCGTCGGCGATACCTGCCATATCGACGTGATCGACCGCCACGGCAATATGGTCGCGGCCACGCCGTCGGGCGGCTGGCTGTCGTCGAGCCCGGTGATTCCGGCGCTCGGCTTCGCGCTCAACACGCGCCTGCAGATGACCTGGCTCGAGCCGGGCCTGCCCAACACGCTGGCGCCCGGCAAGCGCCCCTGCACCACGCTGTCGCCCTCGCTGGCGCTGCGCGACGGCGAGCCCTACATGGTGTTCGGCACGCCGGGCGGCGACCAGCAGGACCAGTGGTCGGTCGCCTTCTTCCTGCGCCACGCCGTGCACGGCATGAACCTGCAGGAAGCCATCGACTCGCCGGCCTGGCATATCGATCATTTCCCCGGGTCCTTCTGGCCGCGCTCGGTGGTGCTCAACCGCCTGAGCGTGGAGTCGCGCCTGCCCGACGACACCATTGCCGAGCTGCGCGCGCGCGGCCACGAAGTGAAGGTGGGCGAGCCCTGGTCGGAAGGCCGCATGTCGGCCTGCACGCGCGAGCGCGATGCGCAGGGACGGCYGGTCCTGCGCGCCGGCGCCAATGCGCGCGGGATGCAGGGGTATGCGGTGGGACGGTGAGCGGGGTTGTTCCCGGTCGCACGGCATCACCGGAACACAGCCACAACTACTGCACCAGCGACACCAGATGCATCGGCTGCATCAACTGCATCAGCTGCATCAGTTGCATCCGTTGCACCAGCCACACCAGCCACATCGAATCAGTTCGAACCAGATCGAATCAAAGGCGGACCGCCCCGCGCGGCCCGCATCGCCATCGGAGAGAGAAAGACATGAAAGCCGTCCTCAAGCGCTGCCTGCTGGGCCTTGCCACCTTCTCGCTGTTCTGCGCCGCAACCGGCGCCGCGGCGGCGGATGCCTATCCCGCCAAGCCCATCACGCTGATCGTGCCGTGGGCCGCGGGCGGCTCCACCGATATCCTGGCGCGCGTGCTGTCCGAGCACCTGACGCGCTCGCTGGGCCAGCCGGTGATCGTGGACAACAAGCCGGGCGCCTCGGGCAATATCGGCTCGGCCATGGTGGCGCGCGCCAAACCCGACGGCTACACGCTGCTGGTCGGCTCCATGAGCACGCATGCGATGAACCCCGCGCTGATGCCCAATATGCCCTTCCGCGGCGTGGAGGACTTCACGCCGCTGGGCCTGCTGGCCTACGTCACCAACACCATGGTGATCCATCCCTCGGTGCCGGCGCACAACGTCAAGGAACTGATCGCGTATGCGCGCGCCAATCCCGGCAAGCTGGCCTATGCCAGCGCCGGCCCCGGCTCCACCAACCACCTGAGCGCGGTGCTGTTCGAGAAGATGGCCGGTGTGCAGATGCTGCATGTCCCGTACAAGGGCGGCGCGCCGGCGGTGGTCGACACGGTGGCCGGGCAGACCCAGCTGCTGTTCTCCGCCGGCACGCAGACGCTGCCGCACGTGAAGGCCGGCAAGCTGCGCCTGATCGCCGTCACCGAGAGCAAGCGCTCGCCGCTGCTGCCCAATGTGCCGACCGTGGCGGAAACCGTGCCCGGCTATGAGCTGTCGGTCTGGTACGGCGCCTTCGGTCCCGCCGGCATGCCGCCTGCGCTGGTGGCGCGCCTGAACCAGGAAATCAACCGGATCATGTCGATGCCCGAGGTGAAGGAGAAGATGAACGCCATCGGCGTGGAAACCGCCACCTCCACGCCGCAGCAGTTCGGCACCATCCTGCATCGCGATGCGGACCGCTACGGCAAACTGATCCGCGAACTGGGCATCAAGGGAGAGTGATACCGTGAACGGATACAACCCCGATGCAGCAGCCTGCGTGACGCTGCCTGCCGACCTGCTCGCTACGCTATGCGATGCGCTGGCTCGCGCCCCCGCGCCCGCGGCCGCCTTCGACGCGCTCGGCAGCGCCACCGCCGCGCTGCTCGGCCCCGGCCTGCTCACCATCAACGCCTGGCGGCGCGCGAGCGCGGAGATCGAGCGGCTCTGGTCTTCTGACACCGGCGCCTATCCGGTCGGCGGCCGCAAATACAAGGCCGATACGCCATGGACCATCCGGGTGCTGCACCAGGGCCAGGTCTTCGTGGGCGAAGGCGACACCGCGCTGGCCGCCGTGTTCGACGACATCGCGGTCATCCGCGGGCTGGGCCTCTCCGCCGTGGTGAATGTCCCGGTCTGCGAGCACGGGCAGTGTGTCGGCACCTTCAATTTCCTCGCCGCGCGCAATGCATGGACCGGCAGCGAGATCGCCACCTTGCGCATGCTGGCGCAGATGGCGGTGCCGGCGGTGCTGGCGGCGAGCCGCACGGCATAGCTGATGGCCGGGGCGCCGCCTGGCGCCCCGGCAAGTCCGCGGAGACGGTTTTCTCCACCGCCACGCCGCCACGGCGGCCGACTTGACCGCGCACGCCGGCGCGATCCTGCGCAAGCCGGCGCCCGACCGCCCCCCGCGCGAACCGGTGATCCTGCGTGTCGGCGCCCCTTCGGTTGGTGACGTCTCGCCGGGCCGCAGCCAGCCGGCATCATTCGCGCGAGCGCGCGGTCTGGTGAATCATCTGGCGAAAGCCGCTGAGCAAGGGATCGTCGTTGGCCATGCGGTTGAAGGCGAGCATCACCGGGTTCGCCGGAAGGGGCCGCCGCAGCTTGACGATGCGCAGCAGCCCGAACGCCACATGGCTGCGCGCAACGGATTCCGGCGCGATCGAAACCAGGCTGGTGCCTGCGACCAGGGCCAGGTTTGACTCGAAGGAACGCGTTTCGATGACCGGCCTGATCTTGGCCAGGCCGTGCTCGTTCCAGAACGCATCGAAGGTCGCCCGCGAGCTGGTCTCGGCTTCGGGCAAAGCCCAGCCCTGGCCAGCCAGGCGAGACAGGGCAATCGGGCCCGCCGGAATGGTGGGATGGCCGGCCGCGCAGATGATCACCGTGCGCTCCTGGTACAGGCGCTCCACCACCAGGTCATCGCCCTCCTCGCCGTCGCGCGCGATGCTGCGCAGGATGGCGAAATCCAGGCTGCCCGCCGCTATCTGGTCGAACAACATCTTCGAGCTGCCCTCGACCACGCGGAATTGGTAAGGCGTGCCGGCGGCCTGCGCCGACGCATCGGCCGGCACCGCCGGATAGAGCCGGGCGAGCAGTCCGGGCATCAGGGTATGCATTGCGCGCGGAATGCAGCCGAGCTGAATCGGCCGCCGCAGCGACTCGGCGGTGGCGTCGTTCAGGCGCTCGATCGCGCGCAGCACGAATCTCGCCTGGGACAGCACCGCCTTGCCCTGCTCGGTCGGCAGGCTGCCATGACTGGAGCGCTCGAACAGGCGGGCGCCCAGCAGGCTTTCCGCTTCGGCAAGCAGGCGCGACAGCACGGGCTGCGGCATGCCGAGCTCACGCGCGGCGCGATGCACGGAATGGCTGTCGCCGACAGCGACGAGGGCTTCGATATGGCGGCGCTGCAACGGCTTGCTGGCTGGTGAAGTCATGGCGCGGGCAGGAATCGGCATCGGCGTGGGGGATACTAGATCCGTATAACTTGATGCGCAATCTATATCATTTACGCTATCGGGTACCAGGTCTATATTGGGGGCACTCCAATTCACCACGGAAGGGCAGCCACCATGACACGCATCTCCGTTACGCCGCTCGGGCCAAGCCTCGGCGCTGATGTCAGCGGCATCGACCTCGGCCGGCCGGTCGGCGACGATATCCTGGCCGAGCTTCGCCAGGCCTGGGCCACGCACCTCGTGCTGCGCTTTCGCGGCCAGGCGCTGTCGGATCCGGAGTTGCTGGGCTTCAGCCGGCTGTTCGGCGAACTCGATCCGCCGGGCCCCAATCCCTACGGCAAGCCTTTCCTCAGCGAATTCCCCGAGATCAATGTGATCTCCAATGTGAAGGTCGATGGCATGCCCATCGGCAACCTGGGCGACGGCGAAGCGGTGTGGCATTGCGACATGACCTATGTCGAGCGGCCGCCGCGCGCCGCGCTGCTGCATGCGCTCGAGATTCCGCCCGGCGGTGGCGACACCTACTGGTCCAATATGTACCTCGCCTACGAGACCCTGCCTGGCGACATGAAGGCGCTGGTCAAGGGCCGCCGCGCCATTCACGATGCCACGTACAATAGCGCCGGCATGATGCGCAAGGGCATGAAGGAGGTGACCGATCCGCGCGAAGCGCCCGGGGCGCACCATCCCCTTGTGATCGTGCATCCCGACACCGGGCGCCCGGCGCTTTTCCTCGGCCGCCGCCGCAATAGCTATGTGACGGGCATGGACCTCGCCGAAAGCAATGCCCTGCTCGATGCGCTATGGGAGCACGCCACCCGGCCCGAATTCACCTTCCGCCAGGAATGGCAACTGCACGACCTGATCCTCTGGGACAACCGCTGCACGCTGCATCGCCGCGACGCATTTGACCCGAATGCCTCCCGCATCATGCACCGCACCCAGATCAAGGGCCCTGCCATCGAAGCCTTCGAGCCGGCCGCGGCCGGCATGGCGCTGGAGTCGTGAACATGGATGGCTTGCACCTTCCCATTCGCCGCGTCGAGGTGTTCGGCGTGGCCGTGCCGCTGGTCGGCCCGGGCTTTCGCAATGCCTATGTGACCAAGACCGTGCAGAAAAGCGCACTGGTACGCCTCACCGCGGAAGACGGCTCGATCGGACTGGGCAATATCGATCCCTCGCCCGGCTATTCGGTGGAGACCATCGAACAGTCGCTGCTGGCGATCCGCGACCAGCTCGCGCCGCTGGTACAGGGCGCCGACGCCGGCAATCCGCACCAGGTAATGCAGCGCATGAACGCCGGACGCGCCGGCTACCTCGACGCCAAGGCGGCGATCGAGATGGCCTGCGTCGACATGCTGGCGCGCCGGCTCGATATCCCGGTGCACCAGTATCTGGGCGGCGCCGTGGTGGACACGGTGCGCTTCAATGCGTGGATTGGCATTGTCCCGCCCGACGAGGCGGCCGCGGAGGCCCGCAAATGGTTCGACCGCGGGTTCCGCTCGGCCAAGATCAAGGTCGGCGGAGGCATCGAGGCCGACCGCGACCGCCTGACGGCGGTGCGCGAAGCGGTTGGACCCTCCATGGCCTTGCGTGCCGATGCGAATGCCGGATACAGCGTCGAGGAGGCGATTGCGCTGGGGCGCCTGCTGGAGCCGATCGGCCTGCAACTGCTGGAACAGCCGGTGGCAGAAGACGATCTCGCCGGCATGGCAAAGGTGAGGCAGGCCATCGGCATCCCCGTGATGGCCGACGAATCGATCACCGACCACGCCAGCCTGATCGCGGTGATCCGCGCCAATTGCGCCGATATCGTCAAGCTCAAGGTGATGAAGCAAGGCGGCTTCCTTACCTGCAGGCGCATGCTGGAAACCGCCAGCGCGGCCGGCATGAAGGTGGTCATCGGGCACGGCTTCGGGCTGGGCGTCAACACCGCGGCGGAAATCATGCTGGCATGCACCAGCGCCGACGTGCTCGAGGGGCTGGAATGCGTCGGCCCGCTCAAGACTTCCGACGATATCGTGACCCACAAGCTCGACATCAGCAGTGGCGCGGCCRCCGTTCCGGCCGGCCGCGGGCTCGGCGTCGAACTCGACGAGGAGAAGGTGGCACGCTATCGATTCGCCTTCTAGGTTCGAGGTTCGAGGTTCGCGGTTCGCGGTTCGCGTCCCGGTGCGGTCGACAGGCTCCGGGACCGGGCGCGCGCGTAGTTGCGGCACAGAGCAGAAAAAAACCACGGCAAACGTGGTACCAGGAGACAAGCATGTCGATTCGGAAGTTTTCTGTTCTTTGCGCGGGCATGTCGCTGGTTGCCGCCACCGCGGCCGTGCCGGCCCGCGCGGCCGACTGGCCGGCCAAGCCGGTCACCATCCTGGCGCCCTTCGCCGCGGGCGGTACCGTCGACCTGGTGGCGCGCGTGCTGGCGGTGAAACTGGGCCGCGAACTCGGCCAGCCCTTTGTCGTCGACAACCGCGGAGGCGCGGGCGGCACCATCGCCACGGCGATGCTGGCGCGCGCGGCACCCGACGGCTATACCGTGATGATCCACCACATGGGACTGGTATTCAGCGATTCGCTCTATAGCCATCTCCCCTATGACACCAGGCGCGACATCCTGCCGGTGGCCTATATCGGCGCCACGCCGAACGTCCTGGTGGTGACCAAGACCCTGCCGGTCAAGACCATGGACGATTTCCTGGCGCTGGCCAAAGCCAGGCCGGGCTCGATCAACTATGGCTCCGGCGGCATCGGCAGCGCCGGCCACCTGCCCATGGCGGTGCTCGGCATGATGACCGGCGTGAAGCTCCAGCACGTACCCTACAAGGGTTCCGGCCCCGCGCTGACCGAACTCGTCTCGGGCCAGATCCAGTCCATGCTGCTGACGATTCCGGCCGTGATGCCCTTCATCGCGTCCGACATGGTCCGCCCGATCGCCACCTCGGGCAAGAAGCGTTCGCCGGCATTGCCCAACCTGCCGACCATGGAGGAAGCGGGCATCAAGGGTTTCGAGTACGCGCCCTGGTATGGCTTCTTCGCGCCCGCCGGCACGCCGCCGGCGGTGGTGCAGAAGCTGCACGAGGCGGTCGGCAAGGTCCTGCGCGACCCTGAGGTGGTGGCGAAACTCAGCCGCGAAGGGATCGAGGTGGAAGCCATGTCGCGCGAGCGGTTCGCCGGCATCGTCGAGGCCGACACGCAGCGCTGGGGCAAGACCATCAGGCAGCTTGGCATCAAGGCCCAATAAGGTATGCCGGCGATGCGTGCGAATCATCCGGAAAGCGGCAACGACCGCCGCGAGCCCCGCTCTCCCACCGACCTGTTCGTGACGTTCACGCTGCTGGGCCTGCAAGGGTTCGGCGGCGTGCTGGCGGTGGTGCAGCAGGAACTGGTGGAGCGCAAGCGCTGGCTCACGCGCGAGGAGTTCGTCGAAGACTGGGCGGTGGCGCAGATCATGCCCGGCCCCAACGTGGTCAATATGGCGCTGATGATCGGCGGCCGCTCGTTCGGCCTGGCCGGCGCGCTGGCCGCATCCACAGGCCTGCTGGCGCTGCCGCTGGTGCTGGTGGTCCTGCTCGAGTTGCTGCATGCCCGCTTTGCCGACCACGCCGGCGTGGCCGGCGCATTGCGCGGAACCGGGGCCGTGGCCGCAGGGCTGTTCGCGGCCACCGGGCTCAGGCTGCTGAGCGCATTGCGCGCCAATCCGCTGGGCCGCCCGCTCGCCATCGCGCTGGGCGCCGCCTGCTTCGGCGCCGTGGCGCTGCTACGCTGGCCGCTCTTCTACGTGCTTGCCGGCCTGGGCACCGCCGCCTGCCTGCTCTGCTACCGGAAGCTCAAGCCGTGAGCGGCGTACCGGTGCTGGCGCTGGGATGGGGCGACTGGCTCAACCTGTTTTACCACTACCTCTCGCTATCCTTGCTGTCGATCGGCGGCGCCATCACCACGGCGCCCGACATGCACCGTTACCTGGTAGATCAGCAGCACTGGCTCAGCGAATCCCAGTTCAATGCATCGGTGACGATCGCCCAGGCGGCACCGGGACCCAATGTGCTGTTCATCGCCCTGCTCGGATGGAATATCGGCATGAACGCTGGCGGCGTCCCCACCGCCCTGCTGGGCGTGGCACTGACCATGTCCGGCATCCTGCTGCCCAGTTCTGCCCTGGCCTACCTCGCCGCCCAATGGGGTCACCGCAACCGCGGCTTGCGCTGCGTGCAGGCGTTCCGGCAGGGCATGGCGCCGATCGTGGTGGCGCTGCTGATCGCGACGGCGTGGACACTGGCCAGCGTCCACGCCGACGCGCCCGGCGACTGGCGCCTGTGGCTCGTGACAGTGCTCACCGCCCTGATCATCTGGCGCTTCCGGCTGCACCTGCTGTGGCTGCTCGCCGCCGGCGCCGCGCTTGGCTGGTTCGGGCTGGTTTGACTCATCGCCGCACCTGGGCGGGAACGCCACCCGGCCATCGCGGGAGCCAGAAGCCGCGCGAATTGCTCGACGGCCCGGATGAATCGCTACCGGGCATCCGTGGCGTGGCAACCCGCGAGGGGGGAGAGTTCGCGGCTAGAACTTGTGGCGAATGCCCGCTACCGCGCCGAACTGGCTCATGCCTGGCCCGATGCTGGTCTGCGGCCCGTTGAGCCCCACCCGCGAGCCGTCCTTGTTTTTCACGTAACCCACCGTCAGGTAGGCATCGGTGCGCCGGGAGAACGCGTAGTCGAGGTTGCCCACCAGGCTCCAGGGGTCCTGGCCGGAGCGACGGTCGTCCGTCACATAGGCGGAGGTGCTCAGCGTGAGCGCCGGCGTGAGGGCATAGCTTGCGCCAAGCCAGAACAGGTTGTTGCGCCGCGCGGGCACCGTCGCGGTCGCGCCGATGTCGCCGCTCAACCAGCGGTAGCCGGCGAACAGCTTCGCCTTGGCCAGCGTGAGGTTCGCGGCGAGAGCGATGCGCCGGTCCCGCTGGGCGGGGCTCTGGCCGGCGATCCCGGCCGTGCCCTGCTGCTGGTCGTAGATCAGCGCGGCCGCCGCGTTGCCGGCGTCGTATTCCAGCGCGCCGCTGAAAGCGCGGTCGCTCCTGGCATCGCCCGGGGTCTCGCCGGCGATGGTGCCCGTCGCGCCGCTTCCCACCGTTGTGCCGCGCGCGAAGGAATACATCGCGCTGGCGCTGAGTCCGCCGAACTTCGCCACATACTTGGCCGCATTGTCGTAGCGGCCGGCAAGCGAGGTATCCATCAGGAACGCGGAGTAGCGCGGCGCGATGGCCATGGCGTCGTAGTTGATCAGGATGTCGTAAAGCAGGTTGTTCTGGTGGCCCGCGGTGAGTCGTCCGTACGGCGTGGCAAGGCCGGTGAATGCCTGCCGCCCGAACAGCCGGCCAGCCTGGCCCAAGGTGCCTGCGTCGATGTCGAAGCCACTCTCGAGCACGAACAACGCACTGACTCCGCTGCCCAGATCCTCCGTTCCGCGCATGCCCCAGCGCGACCCGGATAGGTTGCCCGAAGCCATGCGCGTCAATGCGTGCCCGCTGGCGTCGGCATGGCTGAGGTACTCCACGCCGACATCGGCCACGCCATAGAGCACAAGGCTCGATTGCGCCCAGGCAGGCGCACAGGCGGCCGCAAGCAGGCCGATGGCAGCACGTGCTAGCCGGGCATGCATGGCGCGCTCCGTGGCGGATTCGAAGCGGGTCGTTGCCGTTTTCGCTGACATTGCTCTCATGGATTGTTCTGTTCGTGTTGCTTGCCTCCCTCATGCCGCGCCTGCCCCCGGCCCGGCGCGTGCGAACACGTGCCAGGCCTGGGCGCAAGCGGGCACACGGGGCCGGCGGCGTCCGTGACTGGAGGGGAATGACTACGGAATGGAACTGGGGCTGGCTCCCGGCGCGGACCGGTTGCCTGCGCCGGGTCAGTCGACCCGGAGGCCGATCTGCGCGGCGAGCTTCTTCCAGCGTTCGATGTCGCTGGCGACGACCTTCTGGAACTCGGCGGGGGTGCTGTTTGCGGTGGCAAAGCCGAGTTGGGCGAGATTGGCCTTGATCTCCGGCTTGGCGACGGCGCGGGCGATGGCCTGGTTCAGCTTCTGCACGATCTCCGGCGGCGTATTCGCCGGGGCGAGGATGCCGAACCACTGATCGACATCGTAGCCGGCGACGCCCAGTTCGCTGACCGATGGCACTTCGGGCAAGAGCGGCGAGCGGCTGCGGGAAGTCACGGCCAGCGCGCGCAGCTTATGGCTCTTCAGGTACGGCACGGTATTGGCCAGCGTATTGATACTGATGTCGGCCTGCCCTCCCAGCACATCGGCAAGCGCCGGCGCGCAACCCTTGTACGGGATGTGCAGCATATCGACCTTGGCGGAGATCTTCAGCAACTCACCCGCCAGGTGCTGCGGCGTGCCGTTGCCGCAGGACGCATAGCTGGGAGGCCGGGCCGAGCGCGCGGCGCTCAGCAGGTCGCCGAACGTCTGGATCTTCGAGCCGACCGGCACGGCGATCACGGACGGCACCGAGGCCATGGAAATCACCGCGCTGAAGTCCTTGCCCGGATCGAACGGAAGATTGCGAAAAACGGCGGGATTGATCGCGAAACTACTGTTGACCGCGAGCAAGGTATAGCCATCGGACGCGCTCTTGGCAACGAACTCCGCGCCGATATTGCCGCTCGCGCCGGGTCGGTTGTCCACCACCACCGGCTGGCCGAGGCTGTGCGCGACCTCGGCCCCGATCACGCGGGCCAGGATGTCGGTTCCCCCGCCAGCCGGGAAGGTCACAACCAGCCGGATCGGCTTCTGGGGAAAATCCTTGGCGATGCTGGCGCTGGCCAGCGCGGGCATGCCGAGCAACGCCGCGCCCAGCAGGGATAGAGAGACGATACTGCGAACCACAGATACAGGGGTCATTGTGAAGCCTCGACAGTTGAAGGAAATGATAGTGCAATGCGCCGGCG
>NZ_JBFTND010000056.1:0-34361 GCF_056397305.1 Cupriavidus sp. 05N40 | reverse complement strand
ATCTGGCGCAGCACGGCGCGGCCGGCATCGTCCGCAAGGTCGTCGCCTTCGACCACCGCCACGCGCGGTGCCGCCAGGCCAAGCTCGGCGGCCAGCGCGCGCACGCGTGCGGCGGCGGCGCGCGGGTTGGCGGCGCCGAAGTTGCCGACGATGGGAATGCCGTTGGCCAGGCACAGCCCCAGGACCGGCGCGAGCAGCGCGTCGAGCAGCGGTTCGTAGCCTTGGGCGGGATCGTTGCGCCGGGCCAGCTGGGCCAGCGCCAGCGTGCGCTCGGCCAGGGTCTCGAACATCAGCACGGCGGGGCCGCCCGCCGCGATCATGGTGCGCACCACGGGGAGGGCGGCATCCGTGCGGTCGCCGGAGAAGCCGGCACCGGAGCCGATCAGCAAAGGTCCGGGGGCGGGAGCGGAAGCAGTCATGGGACGAAGCCTGGTGAGGCGGGCGCAAACCCGGGTGGCAAGGACGGTGCGCACGAGGCCGCCACCGTGAATGGATTCTAGACCTGCCAGCCTGCTCCGAAAAACGGATAATTTGGATTAATCTATCGATTTGGCAGATAAAAGCGGATGCACGGGAAGTACGCTTTGCGCCGCACGCCTGCAGGCGTGCCCCGGGCGCCCGCCAAACGCCCGCCAACCACTGATACCGCCGGTACCGCCAGTACCCTCGCCCCCGCCGATGAACCTGTCCGTCAAACACTTGCGCGCCTTCGTGGCGCTGGTGGAGCATCGAAACTTCACACGCGCCGCGCAGGCCTGCCACCTGTCGCAATCGGCCTTCAGCGCGCTGATCCAGACGCTGGAGGAACAGGCCGGCACGCGCCTGTTCGAGCGCACCACGCGCCATGTGGAACTGAGCGTGGAAGGCCGGCGATTCGAGGAAGTGGCGGTGCGCCTGCTGGCGGATTTCGAGACGGCGTTCGCAGAGCTGCGCGATCATGCCGAGCGCCGCAAGGGGCGGGTATCGATCGCGGCCCTGCCCTCGCTGGCGGCCGGCGACCTGCCGCCGCTGCTGGCCGCGTTCCACCAGCGCTATCCGGGCATCTCCATCGAGCTGTTCGACCTGCTCGCGGACGGCTGCATCGAGATGGTCAGGCGCGGGCGGGCCGATTTCGCGCTGGCGCCCGCGCCGGCGCAGGACAGCGACCTGCGCGTCGAGCCGCTGGTGGCGGACCGCTTCCACCTGGTGTGCCCGGCCAGCCATCCGCTGGCGCGGCGCAAGCGCGTGGCGCCGCAGGCACTGGCGGGGCTGCCCTTCATCCAGCTGTCGCGTACCAGCAGCGTGCGCCAGCACCTGGACGCCGCGCTGCATCCGCTCAAGCTCAACGGCGTGATGGAGGTGGAGCACCTGGCGACCGTGGCGGCGCTGGTGGCCGCGGGGCTGGGCGTGACGGTGGTGCCGGCGCTGGCACTGTTCCAGTTCCAGCAGGAGGGCCTGGCGATCCGTCCGCTGCAGTTGCCATCGCTGGTGCGCGACATCTGCCTGGTACGGCTCAAGGACCGCGGCGATTCCGCGGCCGCCGCGGCGATGATCGAAGCCGTGCAGGCGCACTTCCAGCGCGGACGGGCGCGCTGAGCGGCACCGCTGCCTCAGAAATGCGCGAGATAGCCGCCGTCGACCGCCAGTACATGGCCGGTGACATAGGAGGCGGCCGGCGACGCGAGGAATACCGCCGCGCCGGCGATTTCTTCCGGCTGGCCCCAGCGGCCGAGCGCGGTGCGCTGGCGCAGCCATTCCGACACGCTCGCATCCGCCACCATCGGCTGGTTTGGCTCGGTGGCGAAGTAACCGGGCGCGATCGCATTGACGGTCACGCCATCGCGGCCAAGGTCGGCGGCCATGGCGCGCGTGAGTGCATCGAGGCCGCCCTTGGTGGCGGGGTAGAGCACGTCATTGGCACGTGCAACCTGGCCCGCGATCGAGCTGACATTGATGATGCGGCCGTAGCCGCCGCGGCGCATCAGCTGCGCGGCGTGGCGGCACAGCGCGTAGGGCGCGACCAGGTTGGTCTCCAGCATCTCGCGCAGGTCGGCGGCATCGAGATGCGCCATATTGCTGCGCTTGCGCGCGCCGGCATTGTTGACGAGGATATCGAGCCGGCCGTGGCTGGCGTCGATGCGCGCGAAGGCGGCGGCGCCGGCGGCCTCGTCGGTAATGTCGAGCACCAGCGCTTCGGCGCCGCCGGCGCTGTCTTCGCCTGCTGGCGAGAGCTGCGCCACGGCGGCATGCACGCGCGCGGCGTTGCGCGCGGCAATGATCACGTGGGCGCCGGCCTGGCGCAGGGCGGCCGCGATCGCCAGGCCGAGGCCTTGCGCGCCGCCGGTGACCAGCGCCACGCGGCCGTGCAGCGAGAAGGGCGAGCTGGCGGGTGGGTTCAGGGGTGAGATAGCCATCCGGCGACTATACCGCAGCCCCGCCCCACCCGATCCACCCGACCACCCGACCACCCGAACGGCAGTTCAGCGGATCAGCTTGCCGGTGGACGAGACGATCGACATCTCGACGAACGACGAGCCGGTGTGCCGCGCAGGGCTGTAGCTGATCAGGATGCCGCCCAGGTCGAAGTCGCGCAGGCTCTCGAGCGCGCCGACCAGCCGTTCGCGCGTGGGCTCCGGCCCCGCGCGGCGCAGGCCTTCGACCAGCACCTTGGCCGACATGAAGCCTTCCATGCCGGCATTGCTCGGCTCCACGCCCTGCTGGCGCGCCTGGCTGCGGTATTCGCTGGCAATGCTCATCTGGCTGGAGTTGGTGCCTGGCACCACCTGCGTGATGATCAGGCCGCGCGCGTCTTCGCCAAGCTCCTTGATAAAGGAATCGGCCGCGTTGTTGGACAGCGTGACGAACTGCGCCTGGCTGCCGGCGCGGCGCATCTCCCTGATCAGGCGCGCCGCCTCCGAGCCCGAGCCGATCACCAGCACCGCCTGCGGATTAGCCTTGTTGATGGTGGCCACGCCTGCCTGGATGTCGCCCATCGGGCGCGCGAACGAGGCGCTCGCCGCGGGCTGGACCCCGCGCGCCTGCAGCGCGGTGCTGAAGCCTTCGAATACGTCCTGGCCGAAGCCGTCGCTGGCGTAGTAGATGGCGATGCGGTTCATGCCCGAGGTGGCGAGGTGGTTGATCGCGCGGGCCACCTCGTCCTGGTACTTGGCGCGCACGTTGAACACGTAGCGGTTGACCGGGCGGTGCAGCGTGATGGCACCGGTCAGCGGCGCCACCAGCGGCACCTTCTCGGCGTTGATGATGGGCAGGATGCTTTCGTTCTGCGGCGTGCCGCGCACCATGAACAGCGCGAACACCTTGTCCTCCAGCACCAGCTTGCGCACGTTGCCGGGCGTGCGCTTGGCGTCGAAGCCGTCATCGTAGGTCACCAGCTCGATGCGCCGGCCGGCTACGCCGCCATTGGCGTTGACCGTGCTCAGGTAGACCTGGGCGCCGGCGATCTGCTCCTTGACCGACCCCGCCACCGGGCCGGTGACGCCCGCCGACTGCCCGATCCTGATGGTGCCCTTGCTGATGCCTGGCTCCGCCTGCGCCAGCGGCGCGGCCGCTATCAGCGCGGCGGCCAGCAGGCCGCGCGCGATCCGTGTTGTCCTCATCTCCGACCCCTTTTTTCGCTTGCGAATCGTCTTGCTTTCGCTTTGCTCTGTTTTCATGGCGCGCTTCATGCGATGAAGCGGCTGCACGCAAATTACCTCAAAGACGTGCCATTCGGCAAACTGGCTGTTGCAAACCGGATGACTGCGGCAAGGCGTGCGCGGCGATCGCGCGGCAACGGGAAAGCGAAAGAGAGCGGAGGGAGGAGCAAGGAGGGAGGAAGCCAGGGCGCGGCAGGACGCGCCCGACGCTGGCGCCGGGCGCGTGCAAGGCGGAACGCGGGGCCGGGGCGGCCCCGCGCCGAAACTCAGGGAAAGGCGGGTACGGCGGGATCGAGGCCGGCAAAGCGGGCTTCCGGATGGGCCGCTTCCAGCAGGGCTTCGATTTCTTCGATGCGCCCGCGCGGCACGTCCACCATCAGCAGGATCTTGCCCTCCTCGATTTCTTTTTCGAAGGCCTTGTGGCGGCTGTTCGGCGCGGAGCAGCCGATCATGCTCGAGGCCCACGCCCCGAACACCGCGCCCAGCACGGCGAGCACGCCCACCAGCCCCCATTGTGGCGTATCGCTGACGATGGGAAACATGGCCACCAGCGCGCCGGCGATGATGCCGATGCCGCCGCCGACCATCAGGCCCATCTCGGCAGCATGCACGATGTCGGAGGTCTGGAACAGGTTGGCTTCATGCAGGCCGGTCATATCGGCGCCGTCGCGCGCGATGAAGTGGATATGACTGTTCTCGATGCGCGCCAGCAGCAGATCGTCCATGGTGCGGCGGGCACTCGCCAGATCGGGCAACAACCAGAAGATGCGTTTGCGCATGACTCTCTCCTCGCTTCAGGCCATTACAGGCCATTTTCGGGCCATCCCGGCAGCAGTGTGCATGCGGAGTCGCCATCACGCCTGGACGAGAGAACGTCCGGTGGAGGTGCATCCGTATCCGCCCTGGGGACGGGGTTCTTCATTTGTACGCCAGCCGCGTGGCCAGCGCAAGGCGCCCTCCGTCACATGCCGGCCCGGCGTCACCTCGCGCTGTACCCGCGCTGTACCATGTGCGCCACCTGCCTCAGAACGTGATCGGCAGGCGCAAGGTCACCGTCAGGTTCGGCGTGTCCTGCGTGAGCCCCGCGCCGACGGAGACGTTCAGCGTGTAGCGGCTGTTGAAGCGGTACGAATACCCTACCAGCAGGGTGCCCTGCGTCACGCGCACGGAGCCCGCCACCGTCTGCCCGTTCTGCTTGGTCGGCCAGATGATGCTCTGGTCGTAGCCGATACTGAACGAGGCATGTTCGTTCAGCGACAGGCCGATACCGAAGTTGAAGCCGAAGATGTCGCCCGGCGCGATCTTGCCGAGGTTCTCCTGCTGGCCATTGAGCACGGTGCGGCTGACGTTGTCGCGCGCGAAATTGTGCAGATAGCTGAAGGTGCCGAAGAACACCGCCGGATCGCTTGGCAGCAGCCAGGTGACGCCGGGCTGGATGGCCTGGAAGCCGGTGCCGGTGGGCAGGCCCAGCGGCAGCCCGGTGCCGGTGGTATTGCCCACGCAGCGCGTCACGCAATCGGTCACCACGTCGAACGGGCTCTTGCCGGTGCTGGACTTGTAGCGCAGCCAGCCGACGAAGTACGGCATCTTCTCGTTGCCGTAGTTGATCTGGTAGCGCAGTGTCGCCTCCACGTCGCCGATGCCCTTGCCGCTGGAATTGAAGACGTTGTCGACCGCCGTGCCGGTAAAGACTTCGCGGCTGACAGTCGAGCCCGAGGTCTGTACGTAGGGCACCTTGGCTTCGAGTTCCAGCCGCTTGGTGAGGCCGTAGCGGAACGCCACCGCCTCGATATAGGTCGAGGTCTTGACCTGGCGCACGTCGATGAGGCCGATCAGCAGGGCCGGGATGATGGTATAGCCGACCAGGGCCACGCGATCGTTGGACGAATAGCCATACTGGAAGCTCGGCTCGACCACCAGCTTGCCCACCGGCGTGAGCACGCCGGGCTGGTCGAAGATAGGCGCGATCGCCGGCGGCGGCGTCCTTTCCTCCGGCGGCTTGCCCACGGGCTGCTCGTCGCCGGCCTGCGCCAGCTGCACCTGCGCGGCTTGCGCCGTGGCGTTCTCCTGCATGGCGGCGTTGCCCGCGTCCTGCGCGCCGGGCGTGCCTGGCGCGGCCGCCGGTGCGGCCGCGGCATTGGTGGCCGCGTCTTCGGCCGCTGGCGCGGGGCTAGTGCCCGGCGGGCGCTGGCCGCCACGCTTGCGCGCCAGCACATCCGTGCCCAGTACGCTGCGCAACTCGCGGATGGTGGCTTCCTGCTCCGCCATGGACCGCTTCATCGCCTCGAGCGCGGCGGCCTGCTCGGCCACCGCGCGCTTGAGCTGGTCCAGCTTTGCCGCGGTCGGCCCGTCGTCTGGCGGGGTCTGGCCTTGCGCCATGCCCCCGAGCAACAGCAATGTCGAACACCCGGCCTGCCGGATGCCGCGCAGCGACCCGTTTTTCATTTCGCCTTCCTCCCCCGGACGGCGGACTGCTTGGAGCAGGAGTCCGCAACCTGCTTACCGCATACAGCCTTTCTCCGTACTGCCAGCTTCTCTCTACGGCTCTCTACAGCTTTCTACTGCTTTCTACCGCTTATCCACTGCTTGTCCGTTGCCGTTGCGGCGGCCTGGCTTCAACGCCGGCCTGCTGCGCCTAGCAGCGCGTTGCTTAAGGTCTGGTTGGCCACCTGCGCGCGGAATGCCTGCAAGGTGTTGACTCCAGCGTTGATCGTCACCAGGTTCTGTATCGACTGGTTACTCAGCGAGTTCTGAATTACCGTTGCCGGCGAACCGGCCAGTGCGCTGGCGGCGGCGCTGTTGCCCGGCCCGTTCTGTATCAGGCTCATGACACCGTTGGTCGTCACCGTGGCCGCGCCCGAGGACACCACCGAAGCGGGCAGGCTGGTCATCGCCACGCCCGCCGCGCTGGCGCCCGTGCTGGTACTGCTGCTGCCATTGCCGCCCTGTGCGGCACCGCCGCCGCCGGTCACCGGGTTGGAGGCGAGCGCATGGTTGACCGTCGCGGCGGCCGCGGCACCGGCGCCGGTCGCCACGCCAAGCGCGGCCGCCAGCTGCGAGGCCTGGCTGGCGGTGATGCGGCTTATGTCGGGAATGGTGAGGCTGGTCGACACCACCAGGGCACCGTTGATGTACACGGCACGCTGGATGCCGAACGAAACCTGCAGGCCGGCACCCACGTCGAAGCCGCCGCGCAGGTCGTCGAGGCGGTCCTTCTCCACCGGCTTCCAGCTCGCCATGGTGCTGCGCGCGGCGTGCACATGGGGGGTCTGGGCCTGGGGACTCTCCTGGGCGGCGGGCGGCACCGCCGCTGCCACGATGGCCTCGATCGTCTGCGGCGCCGGGCGTGCCGCTTCGGCGAAGCCGCCGCGCGGATCCTGCAGATGCTGTTGCGGGGCAGCCGGCTTCCGGGCGGCTGTGTCATCTCGTGGCGCGAGCACCGCGCGTTCAGGCGCGGGCGCGGCGGCCTTGGCCACGCTGTCGCCGGTCGCCGCCAAAGCCGGCGGCGTGTCCGGGGCCGGCAGCGCGACCGCCGCGCGCGTGTCCGCGGCATCGGCCATCGCGACGCCGGCCACGGCGGCGGTTGCCGGAGCCATATCTGCTGCATCGGCGGCATGCGCGGTACGCGCGATGAGGGCGGCCGGCGGCTCTTCCGCCTGCGCGGCCGGCAGGGCCTCGATGTCCAGCGACGCCGGGGTCCGCCCGGCCATGTTGCCGAGCGCCGCCGCCAGGTAAGGATTGGAAGGTTCCGCCTGAGCGGCGGGCGTGACCGTGAAGCCGGCGGCATCGGGAGCGCCGCGCGTGTCGAGCGCTTCGAGCCCCGTGCCTTCGTCGGCCCGCGCATGCCCGGCGCAGGCCAGGCCTGCGCCCAGCAGCACCATCGCCGTGGCCGGACCGGCCCCACTGCGGCGGGAGTGCGCGGGCTTCGAGGATGTCTGGAACATGATGCGTTCCTTAGAAGTCGCTACTGCCATGCGAGGGCATGACAGTGAAGAACAGACTATCCCGGTTGATACCCATGGAGTAAGGGCCGGTAGGCGCAATGCGCCAGTCGGCCGCGAGATTGAAGCGCGCCGAATCCTCGCGGTTGTGGATGACGAACAGCAACTGGCTGTCCCAGATCGATTCGAAATGCTCGCGCGAGATTGCGCGCGTACCGAGCGCCGGGTCACCGATCAGCACGCGGTTGCCGTGGACGCCCTTGATCACCACGAAATGGTGGTAGCCGTTCTCGACCACCAGCACGATGGCGGGGATCTGGGTTTCCTCCAGCTTGGACAGCGGCAGCTCATAGCCATCGGCGAGGAAGCCGCGTGACTCGAGGAAGCGCTTCATGTCCAGCAGCGAGAAGCCCTCCTGCCGGATCTTGTTCTGGTCGCCGTTGACGAACATGTTGGCGAATACAACCTGTTCGCTGACCGGATAGCCGTACTGGTAGGTCAGCAACGTGGCCACCGCCGCCGAGCCGCAGCTGAAATCGTACTGCTGGCGGATGGTGGTCTTGTAGCGCGCCTCCTTGAGGCTGGTGACACGCACGCTGAAGAAATTGCTGCCGTCGCCCGGAACGATCGCATAGTCGGCCCACGCCACCGGCGCGCCGGCCGCGGCCAGCAGCAGGGTGGCCTGCAGTAGCAGCTTGCGCAGCGTCATGGCTTGAACTGCACGTTGATGATCGTGGCGTTCTGGATCAGCACGTTGGAGCCCGAGTTCTGTATGACAGTGGGCAGGCCCGAGGCGCTGGCGAACGAGCCGTCGGCGATGCTGTTGGCACCGCTCATGATGCGGTTCGCGCTGTTGTCGGCCACGGTGCCGGCCAGACGCATGTCGTTGACCACCAGTTCGGATCCGCCGCGGATATCGTCGAGCTTGTTGCTGGCAACCGGCTTGCCCAGGCCGGCGAACACGCCGCGCTGCGTACCGCCCGCCGCTGCGGGAGGAACCTGTTCCGGGGCCGCCGCGCTGGTGTTCAGGGCGGGTCCGGTGCTTGCCGCAGGCACTGCGGCGGATGGCCCGGCGGGCAACGGTTCGGCCAGGGCTTGCAAGCCAGGCCAGACCACGATGGCTGTCGCCATGACAGTGACAGCAAAGCGGACCGATCGCATTTTGGTGTCTCCTTCGGCCTCCTGCCCGCCGCCCCATCCGAACGGGCACGCAAGAGACGAGTGGACGCTTCGTCGAATGGGCATCCCGGCACGCGACGCGCGCCGGGATGCCTTGAGTTGCCGGAGTCGAGCCGGGCCGGCAGGGAGCGCGCGCGGGCCATCCACCCGCGGCGCGCGCCCCTGCCGCGCACCTGCCTTACTTGCCGACGTTCAGGTTGGCCTGAACATTGACGCTTTGCTGCACCAGCGACGCCATGCCGCTGTTTTGGTTGGCGATCATGATGCCCGCGGCCGACTGGCCGACACTGCTCATCGCGTTGGACATGTTGAAGGTGCCAGCATCGACATAGTTGGCGCCACCGGCGCCGCCGGCTCCACCCACTGCGCCATTGCCAACACCGCCCGTGCCGCCGTTGCCCGTGCCGCCAGCGCCACCGGCACCGGAAGCCGCGCCGACCGCGCCGCTGCCGGCCGTCGCGCTGCCATTGCTGGCCTGGGTCGAAGCGCCGCCGCTGGTTGCATTGCCGCCATTACCGCCATTGCCGGCCACGCTGACCTGGGAACCGCCATAGCCGCCCGTGCCGGAGCCGGCGCCACCGCTAGCCGTGGACGTGCCGCCAGAGCCGGCTCCGCCATTGCCACCCGTGCCAGTACCTGCACCGCCAGTCGGGCTGGATGCGCCAGCGGTCGAGCCGCCGCCTCCGCCGCCGGTCGCAGTCCCTGCGCCCGCCGTGGTGGTGGTGGCGCCGGTGGAGCCTGCACCGCCCGCACCAGCCGTGCTGGTGCCGCCGGGGCCGCCGTTGCCGAAGAAGCCATTGCCGCCGCTGCCCGACTTCGAGCCGCTGCTGCCGCCCGCCGCTGCCGCCAGGCCGCCAGCGCTGCCGCCACCGGCCCACGCGCCACCTGCCTTGCCGCCGCTGGAGAGGCTGGCACCATAGGCGTCGCCGCCGGAGCCCTTGGCGATGCCGCCGCGCCCGCCTACGCCGACGCTGGCGCTGAGCGCGCCGCCGCCGTAGCCCTTGGCGTCGCCGCCGTCGCCGCCATAGCCCTTGGCGTCGCCACCGCTGCCGCCATGGCCAGCATTGGCGGTGCCTGCGGACGCAGCGCCAGCCGTGGCGCTGCCGTTGGTAGCCGAGCCACCGCTGCCGCCGCTGCCGCCGTTGCCGCTATTGCCACCATTGCCGCCGGTGCCGCCCTTGCCGTCGCCACCATAGCCAGCGCCGCCCTTGCCGCCCCAGCCGCCGTTGGCATTGCCGGAGTTGCTAGCCGTATTGCCGATGCCGTAGACCTTGACGCCGCTGACGGAGCCCGACAGCTTGCTGATGGCAATGGCCTTGCTGCTGTTGAAGGAGTTGCTGAGGTTGGCGGTGGCCGAGCTGCCGTTGTTGGCGCCAGCATTGCCATAGCCTTCGTCAAAGGTCACCTTGCCCTTGTTGTCGGTATTGGTCTTGTTGGAGGTTGAAGTCTTGTTGGAGGTGTAGGTCGAAGTCTTGGTTGAAGTACGGGTATCGGTACTTGTCTTGGTGGCTGTGCTGTTATCCTGCCAGGCATTGGAATTCTCATTTGCCGAAGCCCCACCGCCGGACTGAGTGGACGTCGCAGTGGCCGTCTGCGTGTTGTCGCCGTTCCACTTGACGTCATTGTTATTCGTCGGGTTGGCCATGGCCTGACCGCCAGCCCCAAGGGCTAGGGTGATCGCCGACGCAAGTAAGGTCTTTTTCATACAAAGCTCCCAGGAGGATTTACAGCGGCTCTGCCTCTCGCTGCCGCTCGGGGAGAACGACGGTGGGAGGCGCGGGTCAGGCACTTCGGCCAAACCAGCCTCCCTTTCCGCATAATCGGTGCCAGCGCTTGCGGCCGGCGCGGCAATCCCTTGAAATACAAGGGCTACAAAGCATTCATGGCGGGCAGGGAATCATTTGCGTGCCACCTGCACGTGAGCCGCCGCTGTGAGCCGCACACAACATGTCACATGGCTGTGACAGCGCGTATCCAACGTCACCGCGAATGGTCTGCGCAAGCGCCGCAATAACCCCTGCCGATCAGGCCTTTAAGGCAGGTCGCAAGGGAAAACCCCCGGCAGCGGCCGCTGTATCGCAACTGAAACAGGCCTCCCGGCCGGTGCACTGGTCGCCGCATGCAGCCGATCCGGGCCTGTGGGTGAAGACCGGCAGCACGTGAAGAGGTGCGCTTCGATGGCCTTGCGGTTACCAGACAATACCTCCGTCAATTAGGGCTCAGGCTTCATATGCGGTGCGTGCGCGCAACGATCCGGGGCCAGGCGGGCGTGTAATAAGGCACAACTAGAGACATAACTAGGCTCTATGTCTGATTTAAAGTACATTAAGCCTATTAGAGACTTGTCACCCRCACGCAAGGGAAACCATGAGTGAAGCCGTCGTTCCCCTGTATCACCAGATTTACGTGGTACTACGCCAACAGATCGTCGAAGGGCGGTTCGGCCAGGGCCCCTTGCCCGGCGAAATCGACCTTGCCAAGCAGTTCCACGCATCGCGCGTGACCATGCGCCGCGTGTTCGACCGCCTCGTGCAGGAGGGCCTGGTGCGCCGCCACCGCGGCCTCGGCACGTTCGTCAATCCGCACCCGATCAAGCCTGTCACGCTAGGCGATCGCCCGGGCAGCCTGCTCGACAACATCATCGACATGGGGCAGAAGACCTCGGTCAAGGTGATTTCGATCGATGACGTCCACGCCACCCCGGAAGTGGCCGAGGCACTTGGCCTGCAGCCTGGCGACCCGGTCGTCAAGGTGGTGCGCGTGCGTCACTACGCCAGCCGCCCGCTGTCGCATATCACCGCCTACCTGCCGGCCGAACTGGGCCGCGGCCTGAACCGCAAGGACCTCGAAACCACGCCGATGCTGCGCCTGCTGCAGGGCTCGGGCGTGCAGCTGGGCCGCGCCAGCCAGACGCTGTCGGCCCGCCTGGCCGACGTGGTGGTGGCACCGCTGCTGGACGTGCCGGTGGGCGGCGCCCTGCTGGCAGTGCGCCGCGTGGTGCTGGACAAGGGTGGGCGCCCGGTGCAGTTCCTGCTCGGCCAGTACCGGCCGGACCGCTACGAATATCGCATGGAGCTGTCTCCGGCCGGCGGCGACAGCGCCAACGTCTGGGTGGAGAACGAGGCACGCACGGGGCTGCGCGAATAGGCCGGGACGGGCGATACTGCGCACTCCAGAGCTTTCCCTGAAGGAATCCGCGATGCCAGCTCCCTCCATGGTCCGACCTCCGTTCCCGCGCCTTGACCGTCCGCCGCGACGCACCGCCCTGCTCGCGCTGCTGGGTGCGCTCGCCAGCCTTGCGCTGGCGGGACCCGCGCCGGCAGCCCAGATTGCCGGCGGCAAGCCCATCCGCATCCTGGTGGGCGCACCGGCGGGCGGCACCACCGACACGCTGGCGCGCACCATCGCCCAGGAGATGGCGCGCGAGCTGGAGCAGAGCGTGGTGGTGGAAAACCGCCCGGGAGCCGGCGGCAATATCGCCGCCGACCTGGTTGCCAAGAGCGCGCCGGACGGTACCACCTTGCTGATGAGCTTCACCAGCCACACCATCAACGCCACGCTGTACAAGAAGCTGCCCTTCGACCCGATCCAGGATTTCACCCCGATCACGCTGGTCGCAAGCGTGCCGAGCGTGCTGGTGGCGACGCCCGCCCTGCCCGCCAACAACATCCCCGAACTGATCCGGCTGGCCAGGAGCAAGCCCGGCAAGCTGAACTTCGCCATCGGCTCGGTCGGCTCGTCGGTGCACCTGGCCGGCGACATGTTCAAGATGATGACGGGCACCTATATCGTCAACATTCCCTACAAGGGCACCGCGCCGGCCATCACCGACCTGCTGGCCGGGCAGGTCGACCTGATGTTCGCCAGCACCTTCAACGTGTTGCCCCACGTCAAGAGCGGCAAGCTCAAGGTGCTGGGCGTGACCAGTTCCGCGCCGCTGCCGCAGTTTCCGGGCGCGGCGCCCATCGGCAACACGGTGAAGGGTTTCGAATCGTCCGCCTGGTTCGGCCTGTTCGGCCCGGCCGCGCTGCCGCCGGACGTCCTGCAGGCGCTCTACCAGGCCGCCCACAAGGGCCTGGAATCGCCCTCGGTGCGCAAGCGCCTGGAAACGGACGGCGCGCAACCGGTGGGCAATCCGCCGCAGGCTTTCGCGGCCTTCGTGCGCGATGACATCAAGCGCTGGGCCAAGGTGGTCAAGTACTCGGGAGCCACCCCGGAATGAAGCCGCTCGCCGGGGCGCCCCACGTACCGGCCACGCTCGCCCAGAAGCTGGTGGCCCGGGCCGCCGGACTGGACACGGTCGCGCCGGGCTCGGTGGTGACCTGCCAGGTGGACCTGGCCATGTCGCACGACTCCAGCGGGCCGCGCCGCGTGGCGCCGCTGCTGCGCGAACTGGGCGCCAAGATATGGGATCCCGAGCGCTATGTGGTGGTGACCGACCACTATGTGCCCGCGGCCGATCCCGAGGCCGAGGCCATCGTCCGCTTCACCCGCGACTGGGTGCGCGAGGCGCGCCTGCCTCACTTCATCGACGGCAAGGGCATCTGCCACGTGGTGCTGCCGGAGCATGGCCATGTGCTGCCGGGGCGCTTTATCGTCGGGGGCGACAGCCACAGCCCTACGGGCGGCGCCTTCGGTGCCTATATGTTCGGTATCGGCGCCACCGAGATGGCGGGCGTGCTGGCCACCGGCGAAATCTGGCTGCGCGTGCCGCACACCATCCGCCTGCAGTGGGACGGCAGGCTGGCCACGGGGGTTTGCGCCAAGGACATCATGCTGTTCCTGTGCGGCCGGATGGGCCTGGGCGGCGGTCGCTACGAGGCCATCGAATACGCTGGCGAGGCGGTCGCCGCGCTGCCCATGCAGGAGCGCATGACGCTGTCCAACATGAGCGCCGAACTGGGCGCGCAGACCGGCCTGATCGCGCCGGATGCCACTACCGTGGCGTGGCTGGCCGAGGCCGGCGTGCCGGCCGCCACCCTCGACGCCATTGCCCTTGCGCACTGGCGCACCGACCCCGGCGCCGCGCTGCTGGAAAGCCACCGCTTCGACGCCGGCGCGCTGGCGCCGCAGGTGGCCGCGCCCCATTCGCCGGCCAACACCGGACCGGTCGGCGAGGTTGCCGGCCAGGCGGTGGATATCGCCTACCTCGGCGCCTGCACCGGCGCCAAGCTCGAAGACCTGCGCATGGCCGCCAGCGTGCTGCGCGGCCGGCGCGTGGCGCCGGGCGTGAGCCTGCAGCTGGCGCCCGCCTCGCTGCGCGACCAGCAGCAAGCCGAGCGGGAAGGCACGCTGGCCGCCCTGCTGGACGCCGGCGCGCACCTGCTGCCCAACGCCTGCAACGCCTGCGCCGGGTACGGCGCATCGCGCTTTCCGGCCGGCAGCCGCGCCATCGCCTCCACCGCGCGCAATTTCGCCGGTCGCATGGGCGACAGCGGCAGTGCGGTCTGGCTGGCTTCCCCGCTGACCGTCGCGGCCTCCGCCGTGGCCGGCAAGATCATCGATCCGCGCGAGATGCTGGCATGAGCCCGGTTCCCGTCCCGCCGCCGCCCGGCGGCCGCATCTGGCGCTTCGGCGACAACGTGGACACCGACCAGATGGCGCCCGGGGCCCATATGAAGGACGGCATCGAACAGATCGCGCGCCACTGCCTGGCCGGGCTGCGCCCGGAGTTTCCCGCCGGCGTGCGGCCCGGCGACCTGCTGGTGGGAGGGTGCAACTTCGGCGTGGGCTCTTCGCGCGAACAGGCGCCGCAGGCCTTGCGCCAGCTTGGCGTGGCGGCCGTGGTCGCGACCTCCTTCGCCGGGCTGTTCTATCGCAACGCCATCAACCTGGGCCTGCCGGTGCTGACCTGCGCCGATACCTCGCGGCTGGCCGATGGCGCCCAGGCCCGTCTCGACCTCGACCGTTCGGTGCTGCTGTTGCCCGACGGCAGCCGCGTGGCCTGCGATGCGATTCCCGAATTCCTGCGCGCGCTGCTTCGGGCCGGCGGGCTGGTGCCGCACCTCAAGGCAAGGCTGGCGGCGCCACCACGCTAGCGCGACGGGAACCACACCGGATCCGGTGCCGGGCCATCCTTATGCGGACCGCCCGCACGCGTCCTGGCGCAGGAGCGCAATGACTTCTTCGTCGGTGGTCTGGCGGAAATCCAGGTAGAAGGCGCCCACGGCGCCGAAGCTCGCCGGCACGTTGAGGCAGATCACATGGTCGGCCGCGGCCACCAGGCTGGCCTGCCCGTCCACCGAGGCCACCGGCACGGCCGCGACGACCGTGCGCGCCCCCGCCCCGCGCACGCCCGCCAGCGCGGCACGCATGGTGGCGCCGGTCGCCACGCCGTCGTCCACCACGATCACCGTACGCCCGGCCATGGCCGGTACCGGCGCGCCGCCGCGGTAGCGCTGCTGGCGCCGCGCGATCTCGTCGAGCTGGCGGCCGCGCTCCGCATCGAAGGCACCGCTGTCGAGCGCGCGCCGGGTCCAGGGATCGTCGTTGGCGACCGTATGCGGGGCACCGCCGGCCGCATCGCCTTCCACCACCGCGCCAAGTGCCAGTTCCGGGTAGCCGGGCGCGCCGATCTTGCGCACCAGCAGGATGTCCAGCCGGCCTTCGAGCAGGCGCGCCACTTCGAAGGCCACCGGCACGCCGCCGCGCGGCAGCGCCAGCACCAGCGGCGCCTCGCCCAGAACCGCGGCGCTGTAACCCGTCTCGGCCAGGTGCCGGCCAAGGTAGATTCCCGCCTCGCGGCGATCGGCAAAGCACGGCGGCAACGGCATGGAGCGGGGCATGGCCACTTCCTCCGGTTTCAGTGACGCAGTGGACAAGGCCAAATATAGGCCGATCGGACCGACGAATGAAGGCGGGTTTGCACACCGGCGCGCGGCGTGGCGCCCGCGAGGCGCAAAACCCGGCCATCAGCCGGATGGGCCGGGAACGGCACGGCGCGGCCTTTGCAAGGCCGGGAGGTGACGCCGGCAGCGCGGGAGGCCGTTATTGAACGCAATTCAGCAACAGTGTGTTTTGCCGGAGCCGGATTTTCTTTCGGCCGGATTTGGCTACCATGGCCCGTACCGATGGCAGCCACATGAGCACGTTGCCGTTTCAACGGCGTTGCCGCCCCCGATAAGGACGGCACGCATGCATGACCCCCGCTTACGTGTCATGCGAACCCAAGCGAGAACCATCATGAGTACGCATCACAAACCCGCCCTCGAAACCCAGCGCCCTGACGGCGCGACGGAGGCGAACAGCCTGGGCCTGGATATCCCCTTCGGTTCGCTCGACGCAGCCGCGCTTGCCGAACTGCCCTACACGTTCCGCCCGGCCGGCACCTGCACGCGCTACTACAACGAGTGGTTCAGCTGAGCAGGGCGCCGGCCCGCTCGGGCCAGACTGCAGGAACAAAGACAGACGCCGCGCAACGGCCCCTGCCGGGATGGCAGGAGCAGCTTGCGCGGCGTCTGGTCTTTTGCGTCTGAGCTTTTTAGCGGCAGCTTGTTTCATCGGCGCGGGCCAGGCCCTGCCTGGCCGCGCGCCCGGCGTGTCAGCGGGTCCGCTTGGCGTCCTGGCGGGCATCGCCATACGCGGCCTGCGTCTTGCCGGCGATCTGCTGCGCCTTGCCCTTGATCTCGGTGCTGGCGCTGCCAGTGACCTTGCCGGCCACTTCCTTCACCTTGCCCTTGGCTTCCTCGATACGGCCCTTCACCTGGTCCTTGTTCATGATGTGCTCCGGTTAGCGACGGTACAGGATGAACCGCCTTCTTGCCGCAGGCCCGTGGTCACCCGCCGGGCCGGCGCCGCGCCCATCGGCATGAGCGGGAAGGCGCTGGAACCAGCTTAGGCGGGCGCCGTGCCCGCGCCTGTCCGGCGTCGGCTGGAAGGCATGTAGGACGCACGCCTACTTGCGGGCCGCTCCGGCGGCGCGGCCGGTGGCGGCAAGGACGGGAGCAATGAAAGCCGGAGAGGTGAAGACGCCGGCAATGGCGGCGCGGGAAAGCGAAAAGAGCGCCTCGCGTCGGGCACGAGGCGCTGGCCGGCAAGGGGATGTCCGGCAGGGAGGCGCATAGCCCGACGGGGAAGCAAGGCTATGCCCGGCATTCTATATCATTTTTATCATTTTAAAATAGGAAGATGATTTCATATTTGCACGTCGACATGGTTGTCGCGTGCCGGCTCGTGCGGCCCGTGGATCGGCCATGACGACGGCGCCGGCGTCGGCGCCGGTTCGAGCCGCGAAGGCAGCCACTCGCGCAACCCGGCCAGGGTCATCGGGCGCGCGAAATGATATCCCTGCCCCAGGCGCACGCCCTTGTCCGCCAGCAGCGCGCGCTGCTGTTCGCACTCGATGCCTTCGGCCACCACGGCAATATCCAGCGCGTGAGCAAAGCTGAGCGTGGCATCGACGATCTGCCCGCTGACCCTGTCGCCGGGCTCGGCCTGCACGAAGAGGCGGTCGAGCTTGAGGAAATCCACCTCGAACTGCTTGAAGTACGCCAGGCCGCAGTAGCCGGTGCCGAAGTCATCCACGGCGAGCTTGATGCCGCGTGCCTTGGCGCGCTGGATGGCGCTGCGCTGGTGTTCGACCAGCGCGACCGCATCGCGCTCGGTGATCTCCAGCACAGGCGTCACGTTGGCCTGCAACAGCGCAAGCAGCGGGGAGTCTTCTGCCCAGAAGCCGGCGGCGTCGAAATGCTCGGCGGTGATGTTGAAGGCGATATGGAAGGCCGGCGGCAATGCCAGCGATTCGAAGTCGCACCGCACCTGCGGGATCAGGCCCTGCGTGAGCGCCACCGCAAGGCGCTGCTGCTCGATGGCCGGGATGAAGTGCTCGGGCTCGAGCAGGCCGCGGCGCGGATGCTGCCAGCGCGCCAGCACTTCCACTCCCGTGCACAAGCCGCTTTCGAGATCGACCACCGGCTGGTAGTAGGGTATGAACTCGCCATGGCGCAGGCCGCGCTGCAGCTCAGCCGCGAACGAGCGACGCGCGGCGCGGCGCGACCGCAGCGCACACGCGACCAGCGCGGCCAGCGCGGCGGCAAGCGGCGGCAACACCAGGTATTTGAGGCACTCATGCAAGATCACGGCGCGCGGCGCGCTGGCGATCACGGCAATCGGATGCCCCGCCAGCTGGCGCACGTCGACGATCCCGCGCGTGCCGTGCCACAGCGTGTCGCGCGGGACCAGGGTGGGCGCGCCGGCCGCTTCGCCGCCGGCCACGGCCACGGCCACGGCGCCGAGCATGAAGCGCGTGCCGGCAACCTCGATGCCAATGTCGGGAAATCCCAGCCTGCCGGCCGACTGCACCATGTCGGCCAGGTAGCGCCCGTCCACCCACACCAGCACGCCGTTGCCGGGCGTGGTGCCGAGGAATACCGCCAGTGCCGTGGCCTTGCCGGGCCCGGCCGTGGCCAGCCGGTACTGCAGGCCGGGGCGCCAGGCCAGCAGATCGTCCAGCGGCAGCGCAATCTCCCCGCGCACCGCCGAGCAGTAGCGCATGCCGTGCGCCACCAGCACCACGTCGCGCACATAGGCGGTGTAGGCGCCCTGCTCGTGCAGCTGGCGTGCCACCGCCCGGCACGGTGCGCCCACCAGTGTACGGTCCCGGTAGGCGATGCCGAGCGTGTCCGCCAGCGCCAGCTCCATGTTGTCGCGCAGCGCCGAGGAGATTCTCTCCACGCGTGCGCGCGCGTCGTGCACGGCGAGCAGCAGGATCAGGCCCAGCGCCAGGCTGGCAGCGAGCAACGCCGCCAGCAGCGGCAGCGCCTCGCCACGGGCCGGCCGCGCCCCCAGGCAGCGCATCACGCGGCCGCCGGCAGGCTGAATGTCACCACGGTGCCCTTGCCGATCTCGCTGCTCAGCGTGATCTGCCCCTGGTGCACCGCCACGATCTCGCGCACGATCGCCAGCCCGAGGCCATTGCCCTTGGTGGCGCCGCGGCGGTTGGCGCGGTAAAAATTCTCGAACGCCATGCCTGCTTCTTCCTTCGTCATGCCGATACCCTGATCCTCTACGCGCACCGATACCTTGTCGTGCTCCTGCGGCGCCCACACGCTGATGGTGACCTCGTCCCTGCCGTCAGAATACTTGAGCGCGTTCTCCACCAGATTGCGCACGGCCTGCGTCAATTGCGCACGGTCGGCCAGCACGTACAAGGGCGCGTGCTCCGCGCGCACGCGCAGCCTGCCCTCCGCGGCGAAGTCGCCGGCCACGGTGTCGCGCACGAGCGCGGCCATGTCGACGCGCTGGCGCTCGTGCGCGCCGCTGCTGCGCGCCTCGATGCGGGCCAGGTCGAGCATGTCGGAGAGCAGGTCGTTGAGCTGGCGCGCGCGCGCGTGGATGGCGTGGTAGATGCCGGCGCGCCGCTCGGGCGGCACCGCGTTCGCGCCGAGCAGCTCGGCATAGCCGGCGATGCCTGCCACGGGCGACTTGAGCTCGTGCGCGGCGGCCGAGACGAAATGCGACTTCATGCGGTCGTGGCGCAGCCGCGAGGTGACGTCGCGCAGCACCAGCACCAGCCCGCCGCCGCTGGCCGCATGCACGATGCGCACTTCATAGGCCGGCGACACCGCCATGTCGAACTCGACGATGCCGGCGAACTCCGCACCGGCCTCGGCCCGGTCCAGCTCGGCCAGCAACTGCCCGGGCCCGCAGGCCTGGCGCGCAGGTTGCCGGCCGCGGTAGAGCCAGTGGACGAACTCGCGCTGCGTGGCGCCGCGCAGGCGCGGCAGCGCTACGCCGAGCAGTTCGCACAGCGCGGTGTTGGTTTCGTCGATCACGCGGTCGGGACCGAACACGGCCACGCCGTCCGGCATGGCGAGAAACAGGCCGCGCAGATGCTGCTTCTTCTCGGCGAGGATGTCGCGCACCACGCGCTCGCGGTCGGCCAGCGCGGCCAGTTCGCGCAAGGCAGCGAACTGGCGTACCTGGAAGAACAGCACCAGCACCGTCACCAGCGCGGCGATGGCGATGGCCGCGCGCAGGCGCTCGTGGTAGCTGGCCAGGGCCGCGCTGCTGCCGACGCCTGCCAGCAGCGCCAGGTTGCGCCCCGGCAGGCGCTGGATGGCGTAGATGCACGTGCCGGCATCGCGCGCGCCATTCCCGGCCACGGCCTCGCGCATGCCGTCGGCACAGTGGCAGGTGACGATGCCGCCGTGCCCGCCGGCCAGCGCCCCGCGCAGCGCGGAGCCGGGCAGCAGCACCTGGCCCGGCTGGCGGCCCTGCTCGCTCCAGCGCGCACGCACCACGTAGTCGTCGGTGCCGGCCAGCAGGACGGTGCCGGATGCGCCCAGCCCCGCGCGCGCGTAGAAATCCGACAGGCGGCCCGGGTCGAGCGAGACCACCACTGCGCCAAGGAAGCGCCCGCTGGCCGGGTCCACGATGCCTTTCGACAGTTGCATCGACCAGCGCCCGCTCATGTGCCCGGCCACCGGTATGCCCACGTAGAGCATGGGCCGCGCGCGCTTTTCGTGCAGGCTGACGTATTGGCGGTCGCCGAGCTCCGGCGAAGCGAAGCCGGCGCTGGTGGAGGCGCGCAGGGTGCCGGCGCGGTCCAGCACGGATACCTCGAGAAATGGCTCGACCACCAGGTAGCCGCTGCGCATCCACTGCGCCAGCGGCAATGCGGGCCCGCGTTCGGCCACGGCACCGCCAACCAGCGATGCGAGCTGGTCCGCTTCGGACAGCGTGCCTTCGGCGTGTTCGCCAAGCAAGGCGGCAACGCGTGCCAGTCCGGCATGGACATGGCGCAGCTCGGTGGCGCGGTCCCATAGCGCCCAGCCCGCCAGTGCGCACCAGATCCCGACGACGATGACAACGCCTGACCAGAACGGATGTCTCGCGGAACGATGCGCGCCTGCCAGTGCCTGTCGGTAGATTTCCAGGCTCATGGGAAAGCTACCAAGAAACGAGAATATTGTTCGTCACAGCCGTGAATCCCAGCCTTCGATACGCGCGTGCGCCGGATAACCGGTACCGGCCCGCGCCAATCCCATGACCCTGCGCACCGATCCGCGCGTGCTTGCGGCCCGCGCGCTCCCCGGTGCTGCCGCCCTTGGTCCTGCGGGCAGTCTCCTTGCGGCAAAGCTTCACAGTATGATCCATCCGGATGCGACGGCAAACGTGCCCCGGCATTGCGCGACAGGTCATGCGCCGCCGCCATGCCGATGCGCCGTGCAGCATATCGGCCGGGATATTAGTGATGCCTTATCATCGTTGCGCGTTTTTCTGGCATTAAGTTGCGCTTTCGCAGCTTTTCGAAGAATAATGAAAAAAATACGACATGCAACGCCGCAGATTCGCCCCCGGGTGTCCTGCGAGTGGTGAAGAGGCTCTATGACCGATCTGCGTTTTTATTCCACCAGGACCGCTGCCGAGATGCTTGGCGTTTCGCTGCGCACGGTCCAGTTGTGGGTCGAGAACGGCCGGCTGCCCGCCTGGAAGACCGACGGCGGACATCGCCGCATCCCGGCCGACGCGGTGGACCGCATGGTGGCGGAACAACGCCACCAGTCCGCGCCCGCGAGCCCGGCGGCCGCGCCGCCCGCAAGGCCATTTCGCGTGCTGCTGGTGGAAGATGACGAACACCTGCTGCAGATCTATCGCATGGCGCTCGATGCGCTCGATCCCCGGGTCGAGATCCTCGAAGCCACCAATGGCTACGACGGCCTGCTGCTGATCGGCAGCAGCAAACCCGACCTGGTCGTGCTGGACCTGATCATGCCCGGCATCGACGGCTTCCGCCTGTGCCGCACCATCGATGCGCAGCAGGAATTCGCCACCACCCGCATTGCCGTGGTCACCTCGCTGGACAAGCACGCGATCGCCGACCGCGGTGGCATCCCGCCGCATATCCGGGTGTTCTCCAAGCCGATCCCGATGTCGGTGCTGCAGTCGCTGGTGGTGACCCTGCAGGTCAGCCCTGGCGCGCCGGCGTAGGGCAGGCGCCGGCACAATTCAGCGCGGGTATTGTATATCGTTTTTTTCATATGTCATCTGAAATGTATTTCACATTTGCGCGTGCCATGGCCGGCGGCCGGCATCGTCCGCCCGGCCTCCAGGAGCTAGCCCATGTCCGCCCATGAACGATATCTGGCCGAAGCAGTGCGCCTGGCGCAGGCCAACCGGGCGCGCGGCGGCAGGCCGTTCGGCGCGCTGCTGGCGCTGGACGGCGTGGTGATCGCCACCGGCGTCAACGACATCGTGCACAGCCACGACCCCACCACCCATGCGGAAATGGAAGCCATCCGCGCGGCCTGCCGCAAGCTGGGCCGGCCAGGCCTGCAGGGGGCGGTGGTCTACGCCA
Source organism: Cupriavidus sp. 05N40 (assembly GCF_056397305.1). Taxonomy (NCBI): domain Bacteria; kingdom Pseudomonadati; phylum Pseudomonadota; class Betaproteobacteria; order Burkholderiales; family Burkholderiaceae; genus Cupriavidus; species Cupriavidus sp. 05N40. The sequence continues at coordinate 12,309 of NZ_JBFTND010000056.1, read as the reverse complement.
GCGGCCATCCGTGCCCGATGTGCCTGGCCGCGTTGACGATGACGGGCGTTGCCGAGGTCTATTACGCCTTCGACAATGCCGATGCCGCGCCGTACGGGCTGTCGAGCGAGGCCAGCTACGCAGCGCTGCGGCTGTCGCTGGCACCGCCCCCGCTGCCGCTGACGCGGCTGCACGTGGGCATCACGGCGGCCGAGCTGTACGGGGCCTGAAGCGGGGCCTGAAGCGGGCTCCGAGCGCGGCGCGCAGCGCTCCCGAAACCAGGGGCGTACCCGTTTCTGCGTGCGTGTCCGGGGCCATTGCGTACCCGTTTCTGCGTGGCATTCCTGGGGCATGCATTTAGCCCCGCAGGCGTGATCTGCCGCCTCGCGCGAGCGAAGTCCGGGGCGATATCACCGCGCAGACAGCGCCGCCAAGCCTGCGGGCAGGCCCGACCGGCAAGGAACACCGGCTCGCCACCGTCGATGGCCCCTGGAACCTGGCCCTGGCCCTGCCCCGGCCTCCGCTCCATCTCCCGGCCGGGCCAGGAGCGTACCCGTTTCTGCGGCGTACCCGTTTCTGCGCGAAAGGCGCGGTCGCTGGCCACGCGCTCAGTAGGTCTTGTAGGGCAGGAACTTGCCGGACATCTCGATGCGCACGCGGTCGCCGTTCGGGTCGGACTCGCGCTGGAGGTCCATGCGGAAATCGATGGCGCTCATGATGCCGTCGCCGAATTCCTCGTGGATCAGCGCCTTGAAGGTGCTGCCGTATACGCTGATCAGCTCGTAGAAACGGTAGACCAGCGGGTCGGTCGGCACGGCCGTCGGCAAGGAGCCCTTGTACGGCACGGTGCGCAGCCAGGGCTCGGCCCCGGGCGGCAGGCCGAAGATCTCCATCACCGCCTGCGCGCCCTGCGCGTCGAAGGCCATCTGGCCCAGGCAGGCGGCGGTCGTCCACTCTTTGCTCTTGCCGACCTTCTCGGCCACGTCGGCCCAGCGAATGCCCTTGGTGACCTTGGCTTCGATGATCAGGTCGGTTACGTCGCTACGGTTCATGTCGTGCCCCTCGTGTTGTGTTGGATGGCGTCAGGGCAGCCCGCCCGGCCCGGCGCTGGCGGCAATGCGGGCGCTGTCGTAGCGCGCAAGCGCGGCGAACGAGGTGGCACCCGGCACCAGGGCCTGCAGCACCAGTACGACAAGGAGGATAGGCATTGGCGTTCTCCCGTGACGAATCGCGAAGCGCAAGGTTCATGCCATTCGGCGGCACGGCGCGCAAGGCGCCGGCGCACTGCCGCAGGGAACGACGACGGCAGGCGCGCACCCGCCGCCCGCCGTTGCGCCCTCAAGCGGTGCAGCACGGCCGGCACGGATGGCGAAAGGCAGCGCGCAGGCGCCGCCGCACGCGCAAAACTTTGCGCGAATTATTTCCGATGTAACGCCACATTACGCCGGTGCGCCTGTTTTTGCCCGCCTTGCAGCTGGCGGACGAGGTGCACTGCAATGCCCGCGCGCCCAATGCCGGCAAGGCCTGGCAACCTCCGTCAGGACGCGCGCCGGAGCGTGTCGCGCGCAGCGCCCGGGGCCGCGCAAATGTGAACTCGGCTTACAACTGCAAGCACACCGGCGCCAGGCCGCTGGCTACAGTGGAGCCATGTTCAACGCGAAGCCAGTCACGGAGTCCCCAAACATGAAACGCGCCATTTCCCTGGTTGTCCTGCTCTCCACCGCGGCGGCGCTGCTGTCCGCCTGCATCGTGGTGCCGCCGCGCGGCGGCCCGCCGCCCTACCGCTACCACGACCGCTATTAAGCGGCATTAGGCGCCCCGCAAGGCCGCCTCCAGGCAACGCTGTACCGGCACTACGCCACCGTCTGAACCGCATCACCGGAGCTGAACCATGAAACGCCAACTGCTGCTCGCCCTCTCCACTCTCGCTGCCGGCGCCGCCCTTGGCATCATCTCGCCGGCCCAGGCCCAGGCCTATCCCCCGGGCTACCACGGCGCGCCGCCCCAGGTACGCTCCGCGCCGCCGCCGCCGCGCTACGAGCCGCGCCCGGCAGCCCGGCCAGGCCAGGCCTGGATGCCCGGCCACTGGGTCGCCAGCGGCGACCGCTACGACTGGCGGGGCGGCTACTGGGGGCATGCCCGCCCGGGCCAGCGTTATGTGCCCGAGCGCTGGGTACAGGGTCCGCGCGGCTGGGTGATGCGGCCCGGCTACTGGGCCCGCTGACAGGCAGTCGCGCCGACGCGCGCGTAGCACCACACGTCCCCGCCGCGGCGGGGACGATGCATTTCTCCCCGCCCCCTCCGCCCCCTCCGCTGCACCGGCGCCGCCAGGCCGCCAGCGTGTGTGTGCTAGCAAACAGTCCCTCCCACGGGTGCGGCATACAGTTTCCTCACTACGCGTCACGCGGCCCGCCCCGCGCGCCAGGCCTCGTGCTGCGTGAAGGAGCTGTACCATGCCTGACGACAACCGGATCGTACCCGTCATCCTCTGCGGCGGCGCGGGCTCACGACTGTGGCCGCTTTCCCGCGACGGCTATCCCAAGCAATTCCTGCGTCTGCTGGGGCGCGACTCGCTGCTGCAGGACACCCTGCTGCGCCTGCGCGAGATCCCCGGTGCCCAGGCGCCCATCCTGGTCAGCAACGAAGCGCACCGCTTCGTGGTGGCAGAGCAGGCGCGCGAAGCCGGCTGCGAGCTGTCCGCCATCATGCTCGAGCCGCACCCGCGCAACACCGCGCCGGCCACGGCCGTGGCCGCACTGCATGCCCGCGGCGACGGCACCGATCCGGTACTGCTGGTACTGCCCTCGGACCATCTGATCCGCGACCGCGCCGCCTTCGCCAGGACCGTATGCGCGGCCAGCTCGGTGGCCGCCGCCGGCGTGGTGGTCACGCTGGGCGTGGTGCCCACCTTCCCCGCCACCGGCTATGGCTACATCAAGGCCATCCCCAGCAATGCCGCGGCGCTGCTCTCGGTCACGCGCTTCGTCGAGAAGCCTTCGCTGGAAGTCGCCACGGCCTACCTGCAGGAAGGCAACTGTTTCTGGAACAGCGGCATCTTCCTGTTCCGCGCCTCGGCCTATCTCGCCGCACTGGAAGCGTTCGCGCCGGACATCCTGCTGGCCGCGCAAGAGGCCATGGTGCGCGGTCACCGCGACCTGGACTTCTTCCGCCTCGACACCGATTCGTTCGCCGCCTGCCGCTCGGACTCCATCGACTATGCCGTGATGGAGCACGTGCGCGACGCGCAGATGGCGCCGCTGTCGGCCGACTGGAGCGATGTCGGCTCCTGGGACGCGGTATGGAAGGCCGCCGAGAAGACGGCCGATGGCAACGTGGCGATCGGCGACGTGGTCACCCACCACGCGCGGGGCTGCCTGGTACACGCCTCGCACCGCCTGGTGACGGTGGCCGGGCTGGACGACGTGATGGTGGTGGAGACGCCGGACGTAGTGCTGGTGGTGCACAAGGACCATTGCCAGGACGTCAGGCAACTGGTGGAAATGGTGCGCAAGCAGGGCCGCCCCGAAGCGACCCAGCACCGCCAGGTGTACCGGCCATGGGGATCGTATGACGCGGTGGACCACGGCGCGCGCTACCAGGTCAAGCGCATCTCGGTCAAACCGGGTGCCAAGCTGTCGCTGCAGATGCACCACCACCGCGCCGAACACTGGGTGGTGGTATCGGGCACGGCGCGGGTGCGGCGCGGCGACGTGGAGTACCTGCTGACCGAAGACCAGTCCACCTACATCCCGATCGGCGAGACGCACAGCCTCGAAAACCCCGGCAGGATCCCGCTCGAGCTGATCGAGATCCAGTCCGGTTCCTACCTCGGCGAAGACGACATCATCCGGATGGCAGACATCTATGGGCGTACATGAACTCGAACCCCTCGGCCGGCTCACCGCGGGCGAGTTGCGGCCCGATGCCGGCAGCGTAGCGCCGCAGCGCACGCGGCGCGCGCTGATCACCGGCATCACCGGCCAGGACGGCGCCTACCTGTGCGAGCTGCTGCTGGCCAAGGGCTACGAAGTGCACGGCATCAAGCGCCGCAGCTCGCTGTTCAACACCGAGCGCATCGACCATCTCTACCAGGATCCGCAGGCGCCCAGGCGCAGCCTGATCCTGCACCACGGCGACATGACCGACACCGCCAGCCTGGTGCGCGTGGTGCAGCAGTCGCAGCCCGACGAGATCTACAACCTCGCCGCGCAGAGCCACGTGCAGGTGTCGTTCGAAGAGCCCGAATACACGGCGAACACCGATGCGCTGGGTACGCTGCGCCTGCTCGAGGCGGTGCGCATCCTCGGGCTGGAAAAGCAGGCGCGCTTCTACCAGGCTTCGACCTCCGAGCTGTACGGCCTGGTGCGGGCGATCCCGCAGAATGRAGCCACGCCGTTCTATCCGCGCAGCCCCTACGCAGCCGCCAAGCTTTACGCCTACTGGATCACGGTGAACTACCGCGAGGCCTACGGCATGTATGCCTGCAACGGCATCCTGTTCAACCATGAAAGCCCGGTGCGCGGCGAGACCTTCGTCACGCGCAAGATCACGCGCGCCATCGCGCGCATCGCGCTGGGCCTGCAGGACACGCTCTATCTCGGCAACCTGTCCGCGCTGCGCGACTGGGGCCATGCGCGCGACTATGTGGAAATGCAGTGGCTGATGCTGCAGCAGGCCAGGCCCGAGGACTATGTGATCGCCAGCGGCGAGCAGCACAGCGTGCGCGAGTTCGTGCAGCGCGCGGCGGCCGAGCTTGGCATCGCGGTGCGCTTCGAGGGCGAAGGCACCGGCGAGACCGGCGTGGTCGCGGGCATCGACAGCAGCGCGGGCCCGGTGGCGGCGCGCTGCAAGGTGGGCGACGTGATCGTGCGCGTGGATCCGCGCTACTTCCGCCCGACCGAAGTCGAGACATTGCTCGGCGACGCCAGCAAGGCGCGCGAGCAGCTCGGCTGGGCGCCGAGCACCAGCTTTTCCGCGCTGGTGCGCGAGATGGTGGAGGCCGACTTCGCCGCCGCGCGCCGCGATGCCTTCGTCAAGCTGGCGGGCTTCCGGGCCTACGACCATCATGAATGACCTCGACGGCGCTCAGCGCAGCCCCGCGTCGCCGCGCCGCGTCTTCGTGGCGGGACACCGCGGCATGGTCGKCTCGGCCATCGTGCGCGCATTGCAGGCGCGCGGACAAGCCGAGATCATCACGCGCGCGCATGCCGGGCTCGACCTGGCCGATCAGCAGCAGGTACGCCACTTCTTCGCCACCGAGGCGATCGACGAAATCTACCTGGCAGCCGCCCGGGTCGGCGGCATTCATGCCAACCACACCTATCCAGCCGAGTTCATCCGGCAGAACCTGATGATCGCGACCAACGTCATCCACGAAGCCTGGCGCGCGGGCGTGACACGGCTGCTGTTCCTCGGCTCGAGCTGCATCTACCCGAAATTCGCACCGCAGCCCATCGGCGAAGCCGCGCTGCTGACCGGTCCCCTCGAGCCCACCAACGCGCCCTACGCGCTGGCCAAGATCGCCGGCATCGCGCTGTGCGAGAGCTACAACCGCCAGTACGGCACCGACTACCGCTGCGTGATGCCGACCAACCTGTACGGTCCCGGCGACAACTACCACCCTGACAACAGCCACGTGATACCGGGCCTGCTGCGGCGCTTCCACGAGGCCGGCATGGCGCACGCGCAGTGCGTGCCGGTGTGGGGCAGCGGCGCGCCGTTGCGCGAGTTCCTCTACGCCGACGACCTCGCCGCGGCCTGCCTGCACGTGATGGCCCTGCCGCCGCACGCATACCGCCAGACGGCGCCGGCCGGCTTCCTCAACGTGGGCAGCAGCGAGGAAGTGAGCATCCGCGAGCTGGCGGGACTGGTGGCGCAGACCGTGGGCTTTCGCGGCGACATCGTCTTCGACAGCCGCAAGCCCGACGGCACGCCGCGCAAGCGGCTCGACTGCACGGCGCTCGGCGCCACCGGCTGGCAGCCGGCCGTGGCACTGCGCGACGGCCTGCGGCTGGCTTACCTGGATGCACTGAAAAGCGGATGCCTGGCGCATGGCAGCGCCCCGGCACAACGCATGGAGGCCTGACATGAAGCCGTTGTTTCGCAATCTCGGCAAGCCGGCCCGCCCGCACACCGGCGCGGTGGCCACGCCTGCGGCCGCACCCGCCGGCAGCCTGTGGCCGGGGCAGATCGTCTTCCCCGCCGGGGCCGCGGGCGCCGGCCTGTGGCGGCGCTGCGTGCAGCAGGTACGCGCCATCGCGCTCAGTCCCGGCGCGCTGGTGATCCTGGCCGGCCAGACCCGGCTGGAAAACTGGACCATGCTGCTGGCCAGCATGGCGATGCAGCGGCGCCGCGCCGCCTTCTTCCACGGCGCGGCCTTCGCCGCCATGCCAGGGCCCCTGGGCGCGTTTGCCGATGCGATACTGCTGCGCCATTGCCACGGCGTGTTCGTCGGTACCGACCGCGGCTGCGCGCGCGCCATCGCCGCCGACGTGCCGCCGCGCAATATCTTTGCGTGTCGCCCGCCGGCGGTGCTGCCGGAGGACTTCGATGCCGCCGCCGAACTGCGCGCGCGCGCCGAGCAGGCGCCATCGCAGCACGCGCCGCACTATCTCCATGTGGGCACCCTCGACGATGACGCCGGCCTGGGGCTGCTGCTGCGCGCCTTCGCGGCGACACGCCGGCAATGGCCAGCCGCCACGCTGTCGCTGGTCGGCACGGGACACGGCTATGGCCGCTTGCGGGCCGCGGCAGACACGCTGCGGCTAGGCACTTCCGTGCGCTTCCTGGGCACCATGGCGCCGCCCGATATTGCCGTCGAATACCGCAAGGCGAGCTGCCTGGTGCTGCCCCACGCATGCCAGCGCTGGCACCCGCTGGTCCGCGAGGCATTGAGCTACGGCTGCCCGGTGGTGGTGAGCGTAAACAATGACGACGCCGGCGAGCTGCTGCGCGACGGCGTCACCGGCCTCTACTTCAAGCCCGGCGATGCGGGCTCGCTGGCCAGCCGCCTGGCGCAGGTGCCGGTGCACTTCGGCGATGCCGCGGCCACCGGCGCGCGCTGCCAGGCGGCCGCGCTGGCGCACTCGGCCGRCGACGCGGGCCGCGCCATCGCCGCCGGCTGCGTGCGGATCATGGCCGCGACGGGCTGAGCGCCCGCCGCCATCGCCTCGGCGCCACCGGAGCTGTGCGCTCATGAAGATACTGATGTACTGCCTCAACTACGCGCCCGAGCTGACCGGCATCGGCAAGTACACCTGCGAGCAGGCGGAGTGGCTGGCCGCGCGCGGCCACGAGGTGCGCGTCATCACCGCGCCGCCGTACTACCCCGCCTGGCGCGTGGGGGATGGCTACCGCGCGTGGCAGTACCGCCGCGAGCGCCGCCACTGGGTAGAGCTCTGGCGTGCCCCGCTGTGGGTGCCGTGCCGCCCCGGCGGCATCACGCGGCTGCTGCACCTGGCCAGCTTCGCCGTGTCGAGCCTGCCCGCCCTGATGCTGCAATTGCGCTGGCGCCCGGACGTGCTGTTCGTGGTGGAGCCGCCGCTGATGTGCGCGCCGGCCGCGCTGCTGTTCGCGCGCTGGAGCGGCTGCCGCAGCTGGCTCCATGTGCAGGACTACGAGGTCGATGCCGCCTTCGCGCTGGGGCTGCTGCGCCAGCCATGGCTACGCCGCCTGGCGCAGCGCGTGGAGCAGCGGCTGATGGCGCGCTTCGACCGGGTCTCGTCGATCTCCCAGGCCATGGTCTCGCTCGCGCGCGACAAGGGCGCCGGGGCCCGCCGCGCGGCGTTGCTGCCCAACTGGGTCAACCTGCGCGAGATCGGGGCCGGCAGCATCGCCAGCGCCACGCTGGCGCGCCGCGCGCTCGATGTGCCCGCCGATGCCGTGCTGGCCCTCTACTCCGGCAATATGGGCGCCAAGCAGGGACTCGAGATCATGGCCGAAGCGGCGCGCCTGCTGAAGGACCACGACAGGCTGCATTTCATCTTCTGCGGCGACGGCGCCGGACGCGCCGCGCTGCAAGACGCATGCGCCGGGCTGCCGCGCGTGCGCTTCCTGCCCTTGCAGCCCGCCGAGATGTTTGCCTCGCTGCTGGCGGCCGCCGACATCCACCTGCTGCCGCAGCGCGCCGGTGCCGCCGACCTGGTGATGCCGTCTAAGCTGACTGGCATGCTGGCCAGCGCGCGGCCCGTGGTCGCTACCGCGGCGCCCGGCACAGAGCTTGGCCGCGTGGTCGCGCAGTGTGGCGTGCTGGTGCCTCCCGGCGATGCAGCGGCCCTGGCCGGCGCCATCGATTCACTGGCGGCCCAGCCTGCCTTGCGCGCGCATCTGGGCGCCGCCGGCCGCCGCTGGGCGGAGCGGCACCTGGATCGCGAGATGGTGCTGGGCGCGCTGGAAAACGCGCTGTTCGCCCTGGCCAGGCCGCAGCCCGAGGGGACTGCCGCAACCGCCGGCCTGGGCGGGGAATAGCACGGAACGCGCGCGGCCCGCGGCGGGCGCGCATGGGGGGCGCGTTCAGGCATCGACCGATTCGCGCCCTTCCACCGACACCGCGGCCAGCACGCCCTGGTAAATGCTCTCGTACTGATCGAGCGCCTTGTCCGCCGAGAAGAGCTTCGCCCAGGCAATGGAGCGCGCGGCAATCTCGGCACGCCGCTGGGCGGGCCAGGCGAGCATGCCGGCCAGTACGTGCGCCGCGCGCTGCGCCCAGCCTTCCATGTCGCCCTCCGCCAGCGGCTCCACCAGCTGCACCAGGCCGCCGCCGATCTCCGTCATGGGTGCGCGGTTGGTGGTCAGCACCGGCGCACCGCAGGCCATGGCTTCGATGATGGGCCAGCCAAAGCCCTCCTCGAGGCTGGGGAACAGCATCACCGCGGCCAGCGAGTAAGCCGCCTGCACGGCTTCCGTCGGCAAGCCGGTGAGGAAGCGCACGCTGCCACCAAGCCCTGCGGCGCGCGCGGCTTCGGCGCGCATCTCCGCGGTAGGATCGCCGCCGATCATCCACAAGGCGAGCGGAGATGTCCGGCATTTCCGGCAATAGGCAAGGTAGAGCGCGAGCACGCCCTCGCGGTTCTTGTACCACTGGTTGCCGCCGATATGCACCAGCATGCCTTGCGCGTCGGCCGCCACGCCCGCGCGTTGCAGGCACGCCAGGGCCTGCGTGGTGCCGACCCGCCGGAACGGATAGTTCATGCCGTTGTACACCACCCAGGCCGCTTCGGGCGGACAGGGATGCAGCCGCCGCAGGTCGCGCATGGTCTTGTTGGAGACCGTGACGAAGGCCTTGGCCTGGGTCAGGCCCCAGCGGATCAATTGCTGGTAGGTGCGCCCGCTGCGCGACAGGCCATGCTCGGGAAACTCTCCCGCAAGCGTGCGCAGGGCAATGAAATCGTGGCAATGCACCACGTGCGGGCGGTTGCGCAGCAACGGCATCCAGATCCCGAGCGCATGGTCGGCCAGCACCAGGAGCACATCCTTGTCCACCCGGCGCAGGCGCCACAGCGCCACCATCGGGAACAGGATGTACTGGTCGATATAGCCCAGCCACTTGGACAGGCCTTCGCGCGCGGGCAGGCGGCACATCACGGCCGCCGGCCTCCACAGTTCGGCCTGGTGGCCGCGCGCGCGCATGCCTTCCACGATCATCGCGGCGAAGCGGTCCATGCTGTGACTGCCGAAGAAGGAAGGGTGACCCAACAGGATGATTTTCATGGAGGTGCGATGGTGTGCGACGTGGCCGCCGCTGATTGATCTTGATTTGCCTGCGCTGCTTTCGGCCTCATCCGGTGCGCGAGAGGTGGTCGGTCGCCTGCCGCGTGACGGCCAGCGTGATGCCGGCGAATACGAAGCCGAGCGCGTTGGCCGTCATCTGGCCGACCAGCGGCCATGCGGTCAGCCCGAAGATGGCGATGGTCCACATCAGGATGAGAAAGGTGTCGCCGGTGCGCCTGGCCACGCGGATGGCGCAGCGCATGCCGTTGAACAGGATGAGCACCTTCAGTGCGAGGCTGAGATAGCCGACCAGCCCCATCTCGCCGATGACGCGTCCGGTCTCGGTCTCGCTGATGATGAACAGCAGGCCAGTCTGCAGGAAATAGTTGGCGAGATTGCTGCCCAGCCCCAGCCCGCTGCCCAGCAGGCTCTGCTCGAGGGACACATCGTTGACGCCGAAGAACATCGATTCCAGGCGCGAGCCCAGGTCCTCCTGCTCGGCGGCAGAGCTGAAGCGCTCGAGGGTCGCATCCACGGCCGAACTGACGAATACCAGGATCACCATGCTCATGAGAATGGAGACCACGCCCCACGCCATGGCCGCGCCGCGGCGCTTGCCCTTGCCGAAGACCAGGTTTGACAGCAACGCCACCCCGAAGATGATCGGGAGCAGCAGCACGGCCGCGCGCGACCCACTGACCAGCGAGGCAAGGAAGAGGCAACCCACGATCACCAGCCCGCGCAGCTTGCCCCACACGCCGGGCTTGGGCGCGCCGAACACCGCGCCCAGCGCGATGGGACTGATGATCGCCAGGAACACGGTATAGCCCATGGTGAAGGAGAAGGTGCCCGTGGTCCGCACCACGTCGCCGGTGACGCGGAAGACCAGGTCGGGATCCCCTTCGATCTGCCGGTTCAGGAAGTGGTCGGGCGGCAGGAAATGCTGCACCAGGGCCAGCGGCGTCATGATGAGCAGCATGCCGATCGACACCTTGTAGATCGCGACGAGATCCTGGTCCTCCAGCAGTTCGGCGGCGGCGTAGGCGAACCACAGATAGAGCAGCCAGAAGCGCAGCCCGACCAGGAAGATGGGCCATGAGTTGAGGCCGGCGACAAGCTGAAGCATTCCCCAGAAGCACACCAGGGCCGACCACCACAGCAGCAACCGCACGGTGCGGCGTGCCGGCGTGAATCCCGCATGGCGCATGGCGTGATAGAGGCCGTAGATCACCAGCAGGTCGCGCAACAGGATCAGCGGCGTGGTCAGGGAGTCCGACACCCACTTGCGCGCCGCGCCTTCGAGCACGGCGGTCACGAACACCAGGATGAAGACACGGCCGAATACCGAGACATGCTTGCGCGCGGCTGCCGRCCTCGGAACGCGGAGGGCGATGCGTTGTGTCAGCATAGCGCGGCCACCGTTTCCGCCGCGGTGTGGCGGTACCTCTTCCAGGTGAACGTGCTGCCCGCCGCGGCGGCATGCACCCTGGCTTGCGCCAGCAGATCCCGGTGGTTCGCCAGTTCCAGCATGCGCTCGTACAGGGGCTCCTGGCCGACCGGAACGACCCAGCCGGAACCCGGGAACTGCTCGATGATCTCCTTGGCCCCGACCCGATCGGTCACCAGCGCGGGCGTGCCGCACGCCAGCGCCTCCGCGACCACCATGCCGAAGGAGTCGAAGCGCGACGGCAGCACGAAGCAATCCGCGTCGGCGAACACCTGGAACAGCGCGCCCTGCGGCAGCGAGCCCAGGCAGGTCACGCCCGGTGTCTGCGCGATGGCCGCGCCGAGTTCCGCATCATCGATGCCGCCGACCATCACCAGCTCCGCGTCCGCATGGATGCGGCGCAGCCTGGCGAAAGCCTGCAGCAGCAGATCGACAGCCTTGCGCCTGGTCACGCCGCCGGCAAACACGAAGCGCAAGGCGCCATCCGCACGGCGGCGCACGACGTCGCCCGGCAGGCTGGCACCCAGCAGGATCGGGCGCAGCTTGCCCGCCGGCACGCCCGCATCGACATAGGACTGCGCGGCAAAGGCCGAACAGGTGATGATCACATCGGCCAGTTCGATCTCGCGGTCCTTGTTCGCATTGATCTGCTGCAGATAGGCCGTATCCAGGGTTGGCAGCATCTGCTCGGCCGCGCGATGGTGCACGGAAGGCGCCTCCAGCACGCAGCGCGCGCCGATGCGCCTGGCCGCCGCGAAGGTCTTGCCGGCGGAGTTTTCGTAGGCCACCACCACATCGGGCCTGATCGCCCGGACGTGCGACGCCACCCACTGGTCGAACAGGTGGAATATCCGGTGGGCATAGGCTGACGAAGAGCGGCCTGTGTAGAGCTTGAGCCCGACCTTCAGCACGCCGGCAAAGAGGACCGGGTGGCGACGCAATGCGCGCGGTATGTCCACCTCCCGCATCTTGGCGCCGTACCTGGCAGGCAGCCACCAGGGCGCCGCCTCGCCCGGCGCGCGCACCGGCACGCCGGACCAGTATTGCTTGAGCATGTCGCGCTCGTACAGGGCCTGCGCCATCTGGTGCGAGTGCTGCAGGCCGGGATGGGTGACCAGGGCCTTCATGCTTCGCTCCCGCGCGGCGCGGCGGCGAGCCGCGCGTTGCCGTGCGCC